>JBGMRM010000314.1:0-3407 GCA_048061415.1 Gammaproteobacteria bacterium
AATACGCATCAGGAAGGGATATCGCGTTGGTTAGGATGCGCCCGAAAACCTCCGCACCGAAGCGCTCAACGAGAACAGAGGGATTATCCATCAAGGGTGGAATTAGAGGCGATTTCATCGCTCAGAACTATCAAATTGATACATTCTGATAGTTTACTGATAATAACATTAACTATCAAGTTGATAGATATTGATAGTTTACTGATAGTTCCATCGATCAAACATCACCGTAATCCGAGGTGTTAGTGAAAAAGACAGCAAGACCATCGGCAGCGCCTTCGCATATCCGGGATTTCGGTTATTGCCGGCCCGATTCGAATATAGCTCAGGTAACCCAGTAACACCCCTGCGGAGATTAAGCGGCTTAAACTCCGCAAATAAAGCGGAATTATTTCTTGCTAATGCGGAGAATATCGGTAATTATATCCGCATAATAAGCGGATTTTAATTAATGTATTTATGGGAACGAACTGACTGGCCGACTTTTAACCAGGATGAAAAACAGCTCACTACGCTGCTGGCGAAAGTCTCCAGAAAACAGGGGCGGCTGCTCGGCAGGATGGAATCCCTGGGATTCGAGCTCCGCAAGGAAGCCCACCTGCGAATACTGACCGATGATGTGGTGAAATCCAGTGAAATCGAAGGCGAAAACCTCGATCCTGAGCAGGTTCGATCATCCATAGCCCGGCGCTTAGGCATGGATATCGGCGCACTGATCCCGGCGGACCGCGATGTCGAAGGCGTAGTCGAGATGATGCTGGATGCAACCGGCAACTATGCCGCAGCCCTCACCGAAGACCGACTCTTTGACTGGCATGCCTCGCTATTTCCAACAGGCCGGAGCGGTATGAACAAAATCCGCACCGGAAACTGGCGTGACGACAGCGACGGCCCCATGCGTGTTATCTCCGGAGCAGTCGGGAAAGAGAAAGTCCATTATGAAGCGCCGCCGGCTAAACGCATTCCGGCAGAAATGAAAAAGTTTCTACACTGGTTTGCCAAACCCGGCGCAATGGACCCGCTTATGGTCGCCGGTCTCTCCCACCTGTGGTTTGTCACGATCCACCCGCTCGAAGACGGCAATGGACGGATCGCCCGCGCCATAGCGGATATGGCGCTTGCCCGGACTGAAAAAACAGGCCAGCGCTTCTATAGCATGTCAGCGCAAATCCGCCGCGAACGTAAAAATTATTACAACATGCTGGAGCAAACCCAGAAAGGCGATCTCGACATTACGCGCTGGATGGAGTGGTTTTTGAACTGCCTCGACCGGGCCATCGAAGGCGCACAGGAAACCTTGAGCGCCGTACTCAATAAAGCCAAATTTTGGGAACGATTCGCGAAAGAGCCCCTAAATGGGCGTCAGATTAAAATGCTGAACAAGATGCTCGATGAGTTTGACGGCAAACTCACCACATCGAAATGGGCGAAGATTGCAAGATGCTCCCAGGATACCGCCTATCGCGACATTCTCGACCTCATAGAACGGGGCGCACTTCAGAAAGACCCCGGCGGCGGACGCAGTACCAGTTATTCTATAAAAATGAATTGACCCGATCAGGGACCGCTAAAGTTAAGGATGAGTGTGAGTATGGATTTTTCAGTGCATCATTTTATTTGTAGCAGGTCAGACCCGATTTGACAGTTAATGAATTTGACGGGGCGTTAGTGAAAAAGACTGCAAGACCATCGGCATCGCATTCGCTTACCCCGGATTTCGGTTAGAGTTAAAATAACGCGTTGAAAATCAAAATTAATGGTGCCCAGGGGCGGAATCGAACCACCGACACGAGGATTTTCAGTCCTCTGCTCTACCGACTGAGCTACCTGGGCATATGGGCTGGAAGCGCGTATTAAATAGACGCGGGCGCTTCTAGTCAAGCCTGATGGGGGCTTTGGTTTGATTTTTGGGCTATTGTCCCTTTCGTTGTTGTGATTGTATTGTGGGCACCCTGTATTACACTGCGTCGGACGTACTTAATCTGCTACCGAACACTATGCCGGACAGCTATCAACTGGTCGAAACTGCGCTACAGCAACCGCTGGAAAACGGCGACGTGGTGTGCAACCTGTGCCTGTGGCGCTGCCGCCTGCGCCATGGCCAGCGCGGTTTTTGCCAGGCGCATGTGAACCGCAACGGCACGCTTTATAACCTGTCCTACGGCATCATTTCGGCGATCGAGGTTGGGTCGATTCGCGACAAACCGGTGTATCACTACCGGCCCGAGAGCAGGATCATGTCGATCGGCAGTTACGGCTGCAACTTCCGCTGCAAGGGATGCCACAACCTGGAGATTTCCTGGGGGGTCGAGGCGCTCGACCAGCTCGCCAAAGGCGAGTCGACCGATGCCTGGGCAACGCCCGCACAAATGGTCAAAACCGCGCTCAGGCACGAGGTCGACGGCATCGCGTTCACCTATTCCGAGCCCGCGGTATGGCTCGAGTATGTGATCGACGTGTCGAGGCTCGCGCGCGCGGCGGGGCTCTTCACCGTTTACGTTTCGAACAGCTTCGTTACCGACGAGGCGCTGGAATTGATGGCGCCGTATATCGATGTGCTGTGTTCCGATATCAAGAGCCTGTCCGATGACTTTTACCGAGACATTTGCCCGGTGAGCTCGGTGGAGCAGGTGTTGGGGTCGATTAAAAAGGCGCACCAACTCGGTATCCACGTCGAAACACGCACCAATGTGATTCCCGGCAAGAACGATTCGATGCAAGAGCTGCGGAAAATCGCCGAATGGGTTCGGGATAACCTCGGAGCCGACAGCCCCTGGCATGTGACCAAGTTTTTTCCGGCTTATCAATTGTCGCACCTGCCGGCGACGCCGAATGAGATAATCGATGCGGCGGCTGAATCCGGGCGTGAGGTTGGACTCCAGAATGTTTATGCGCATACCGATATTTCCTGCGATTGCGCGACCGAGAATGCACCGGTTTCGGCCTGGCTGGAACTGGATGCGGACGATTTAAACACGATGAATAAGTGTGCCGCCAGTTGTTGTGGTGATGAGGGGATTCTGGTTAAGAAGTTTGAGAAGGCTGCCGGGTTGTTGGGCGGCGAAGCGGCTTCTTCTGAGCCCCGTGGGATGACCGGTTGAGAATATGTTGCGCCGGGCTACGCCCGGTGGGTTTTCCGTGGGGATTTGGAATGGATTCCGGCTCGGGGGCCGGAATGACGGGTTCTTTTAAATGTTTTCCAGTATCTTTCGCACCGGGGTGGGGAGGCCGTAGTCGGGTAGCTGTTCTGCGGGTACGAAGGCCAGGTTTTCATTGTCGGATACTCTGGTTGGTAGTCGGTCGAGTTCGATTATCGCGAGCGATATATCGAGGCTGAAGTGGGTGAACTGGTGTTTTAGCAGGTTTTCATTGTCGGATACTCTGGTTGGTAGTCGGTCGAGTTCGAT
>JBGMRM010000315.1:0-3401 GCA_048061415.1 Gammaproteobacteria bacterium
GCGAACTGATTCCGGCCAGTCTGGAATGCATCGCCGCAGCAGTAGGGCTGAAACAAAGCGGTGGTCAGTCGGTAGCAGTGTGCCTCATCGCGCAAAATCCGGAGTCCTTTGTGGCGGAGCTGTCTGTGGATGGAGTCGATGAAATAATCACCATCGCATCGGAGCAGGCTGAATTTCAGAGCGATGTTTTTGAATCGACATTGCTGGCGCTGATCGAACAGCGTCAACCAACGCTGGTGCTGGCGCCGCATAGTATCGACGCCTGGGGTTATGCGCCAGCCCTTGCCAGCAAGGGAGGATTCGGTTATTCCAGCGATGTATTCGGTATTCGCTATGAAGGCGATGAATTAATCGCGACTCGCGCCGCCTATGCTGAAAAGGTCCATGTCGAGGTCGATTTTCCGGGGCGCAAAACTGTATTGCTGACCGTACGCGCCAATACCTATAAGTTCATTGAAGCGAGTGGTAGCCCGCAGCAGAGCAGCTTTGAAGTGGCAGCGGTTGCACCGCGCAGTATCCATGAAGATTACATCGAACCCGAATCCGGTGGCGAAGTCGATATCACCCAGGCTGAATACATGCTGTCAATCGGTCGTGGAATTTCTGAAGAAGACAATGTCGAGCAGTTCGCCGAACTGGCCGAGACTATGGATTTCACGCTCGGTTGTTCACGGCCAATCGCCGACAATGGCTGGTTGCCCAAGTACCGCCAGGTCGGGCAGTCAGGGAAGACCGTTGAAAACTGTTCGGTTTACCTGGCACTGGGTATCTCGGGTTCGGTGCAACACATGGCTGGTATGAAACATGTAGCCAATATCATCGCGGTTAATACCGACCCGGAAGCATCGATATTCAGCATTGCGCGTTACGGGGTGGTAGCCGATATCTTCGATATAGCCGATGAATTACAAAATCACTTCGAATGATTTGTTAGTGATGAGCTAAAGACCGATGTACTGGCTGTGGTTCTTATCTGTGTTTTGTGCGGTCTGTGTCTTTACCAGGCAAGAACCTGGGTAAAAAAACTCTGATCGTTTATTGACACCGATTTATACACTGGCAAATACATTACCCGTTTCTCTGGCCCCTGGAGATGTACTCATTTGTTAGAATTCACACTTCAATGCTTATGCAGTAGATTCAATGTTTGCTATTCTGTAACTATTCAGAAGACGCTAGAATGGAAAATTCAGAGATACCAGTGCGCCAGGACGAAAATATCGATCAGGCTCTCGAAATTGAAGGTGCTTCGGTTAAAGCCCTGGAGGTGGCCATCGGGCGGCAGGTGAGGACGTTTCGCAAGCGCCTTAACCTGACCGTGGCCAATGTGGCGAAGCAGGCGCAGTTGTCATCGGGCATGTTATCCAAGATCGAAAACGGGTTGACTTCACCGTCGCTGGCGACGCTCAATGCGCTGGCGAATGCCCTGCATGTGCCGGTGACTTCGTTGTTTCGTGGCTACGAAGAACAACGCGACGTGACTTTTATCAAGAGCGGCGAGGGATTGCCGATCGAACGCCGCGGGTCTGGCGCCGGACACCAGTATCAATTGCTCGGCCACACGATCGGAAAGCCCTACACGATCGAACCCTATGTGATCACGATATCCGACAAGTCGGAAGTATTTCCAGTGTTTCAGCACGCCGGGATGGAGCTGATTTATATGCTCGAAGGCAAGGTGACTTACCGGCACGCGAACAAAACCTATACGCTGGAGCCGGGCGATACCCTGTTCTTCGATGCCGAGTCGTCGCACGGCCCCGACGAGATATTGAAACTACCCTGCCGATACCTGTCGTTTATCGTTTCTCAGTCCTCCGATAGCTGAATTATTCTGCCGTTTTTGTTTCCTGTCAGGAAACATTATTTCACAACAGTTGACACACTGGAGGGCCTCAAGTAGGCTTTACGCCCATGTCTAAGTGAGTGTTATTCGGAGACTGAAATATGTGCGGAATCGCCGGAATTATGTACAAGAATACGCCCGGACGGGATACCGGCAAGGCTTTGATCGACATGCTGGATGGGTGCCAGCACCGCGGACCGGACTCCACCGGCTTTGCACTGTATGAGAAGGCGCACCAGGATCAATTACGGCTGCGGTTCTTTATCGGCGAAGGCGCCGAGGCCGATTTGGCTGTGCAGCGCATTCGATCAGAATTGGTAAAGCAGGAGGCCGAGTTGCTCGAAGACGATATAATCGGCAATAACTATCGGGTTACCGTGCGCTTTACCGGCGATTTGCAGCACTTTTCGTACGCCATGGAGCACAACGCCAAGGTCATCTCGATCGGCGCCAGCCTGGAAATCGTCAAGGATGTGGGCAGTGCGCACGATGTCGACGATCGTTATCACGTTTCCGAATTCGAGGGAACGCACGGCCTGGGGCACGTGCGCCTGGCGACCGAATCCGACGTTAAACCCGAAGCCTCCCACCAATTTTGGGCCACCGGTTTCTCCGACGTGGCAATCGTGCACAACGGTCAGATCACCAATTACTGGAAGATGCGCCGACGCCTGGAGCAGCGTGATTTCCAGTTCACCACTGACAACGACAGCGAATTAATCGCCGTTTATCTGGCCGATAAGCTCGCCCAGGGCATCCCGCTCAAGCAGGCGCTTAAAACCTCGATCGACGACATGGATGGCACCTTCTCTTTCCTGGTCTCCACCAGTGATGAGATCGGCTACGCCAAGGACCACCTCGCGGCCAAGCCGATGATCATGTACGAAACCGATGAGTTGGTTGCGATTGCCTCCGAGGAAGTCTCGCTCAATCGTTTATTTCCGGGGCAGGCGCTGAACACCCGGGAACCACCACCGGGAACCTACGACACGTGGTCACGTTAGATTTAGCCAAACTTCCAGTTCGGAAAGCCAACGAGCTTATCCGCGAAGCCGGCGCCGCCGGCGATGAAGTCGAAATACTGAATCCCGATGCGCGCCACCATATCGGTGTCGGACTGATCCATCCGATTATCGTGCACGTGCGCGGATCGGCCGGTTATTTCTGCGCGGGCCTGTCCGATCAGGCGCACTTCGAAGTCGAGCACAACGTAGGTTGGGGCCTTGGCGATAATATGTACAGCGGCTCGGTGGTGGTTGGCGGTAACGCGGGAGCGATCCCCGGCGTCGCCATCCGTGGCGCCGAGATCGTGGTGCGCGGCAATATGGGTTCGCGTGCCGGTCAGGTGATGAAGGCGGGTACACTGTGTTGCGCCGGAAACGCTAATTTTATGGCCGGTTACATGATGTACGGTGGGCGCATCATCATTCTCGGCGACTCGGGCGAGCGCGTCGGAGAGGATATGACCCGGGGCGATATCTTCGTCGCCGGCAAAATCGAGGATCTGGGTTCGGACGCCAAATTGACCGACACCGAATCCGCCGAAATCGACGAC
>JBGMRM010000316.1:0-3386 GCA_048061415.1 Gammaproteobacteria bacterium
CGCCGATGACCTCGGCAGCTTCGTCGATATCGATCTGAACCAGATTCTCGCACCCTACATAGAGTCGCGAACGAAATACCCCATCACCCAGTCCACGGTTGCCAGGGAGCTGCAGGCCCGGTTTCCAGGCGCAATACCGGCCGACGGCCTGTCGCTCGACGAAGTCCTGCAGGAAATTGGATCGGTGTTACTGCGCTATAGCCGACGCAACACCCACCCTGGGTATTTTGGCTATATCGCGCCTTCCGGCGTCCCGATCGACCCGCTGAGCCACGCGCTGGTGGCTACGATTAATCAAAACGTCGTCGGCTATCCGGGGTCTCCGGGCGCTGCGACGATCGAACGCGTAGTCATCAAATGGTTAAGCGAACTGGTCGATTATCCCGATTCGGCGGATGGGGTTTTTATCGGCGGGGGTTCGATATCCAATTTAACTGCGCTGGCCAGTGCGCTGACACACAGGTTCGGCGACGATTACCGGCGCCGTGGGCTGGTAGCCTGTGGTAACGGCGCATTACCGGTGATCATTTGCTCGAAAGCGACTCATATGTCGATACAACGAGCAGCCGCTATTCTGGGCATAGGCACTGACCAGGTCGTCGCCGTCGATGTGGATGAAAATTTTCGCATTCGGCCCCAGGATTTAACCCGGGCGCTGGACCGGGCCGAGTGCCCCGTGTGTGTCGTAGCCAGTGCGGGCACGACGACTACCGGCGCGATCGACCCGCTAGCCGATATTGCCGAGATATGTAATGACGCTGGTGTATGGCTGCATGTCGATGCCGCCTACGGAGGCGGTGGCCTGATGTCGGAGGAACTCAAACCTGTATACGCCGGCATAGAGCTAGCCGATTCGATTACGATGGACCTGCATAAATGGTTTTATAACGCGGTCGAAAGTAGTGTCATACTCTACCGGGATCCTTCCTGCGCCAAACGGTTTTTCTACGAAAGTTCGGACTATATTCATTATCCGCTAGACGGCCCCGACGAGCAGCGAATGTTTTTTCACTTAAGCCCCGAGTTATCCAGGCGCTTTCGTGCGCTACCCGCCTTTATGACATTCAGGCATTATGGCCGTGAGCGTCTGGGTCGAAACGCCCTGCACAATGCCCAATGCGCGCGGTACCTGGCCGAGCTTGTCGAAGTTGAAGCGGATTTCCAGCTGATCGCAGCACCCCAGCTGTCGATCTGTAATTTTCGCTACGACCCGGGCGGGTTGAACCAGGCTCGGGTTGATGCCATCAACAGCGAAATCAGGGATCGTATCGAGCGAAATGGGAACTTTTTTATGTCGGTAACCCAGATCGATGGCAGGCCAGTGCTGCGTGTTTGCATCATCAACCACGCCACCCGCGCACATCATATCGAAGGTCTTTTATCCGAAATCAAACAAACCGTATCTGCAATTGTGGAAAATTGACCATTAGCTTACAGAGGTCGAATGATTTCATGCATTATAAAGGGAAGCTGCTGAGCTTCTAGAAGTATCTCTGGTTGCGGGTTCTATTTTGCTTTTCCTCTTTGCTTTTCCGCGAACTTTTTAATTTTGGAAATTTGTTTTTTTTCCCAGCGACGGCCGGCTGCCAGCATCATCCTGGCTTTCTCTTCACCCAGTTTAAGCAGGGCCTTTTCACGTTTCAATGAAGCCTTAAGACGCTCGTTTAATACGCTCATTTCGGCTTTGGTGGCTTCTTTAACGAGTTTGAGCTCCTCTTTAGCCGCCACGCTGGCCAGTTTAAATGTTTCTTTTGTCGACTTTAAATCTTCTCTCAGTTTTTTAAGTAATGCCTGTCGCGAATCCGCTGCAATCTTGGTTTTAGTGGCAGTCCGTTTCTTTTTTGCAGGCGCCTTTTTCTTCGCAATGACTTTTTTGCTCACCCCTTTTTTAGTGGATGCTTTCTTTTTTTTTGCTGATTTTTTTATTGCCGGCATGGCAGGTTCCTTCGAAGGTGTTAATTGAAAACTACTTTTCTACACAGACCTTAAAGTATACCTATTTCGACGCACAATCAACGGGGCGCTAAATCGAGGTCGTGGTTTCGAGGCGCGTAGCTCCGACGCACCCCTTTGAAAATCGCGGCGATAAGCGTATGGTCTGGTTTGGAGGTGGAGCCAATGTCAAAATCAGTCCCTCGGAAAAACAACGCATCAGTCATATCCATTCTGCTATTTTCATTCGTGTTACTGTTGCCTGGTGTGGCCGCATCGCAAGCCGGGAAACAATCCTTGCCAGTGCCGAATACCACTTTGCAACCTGTGGATGTGGTTAAAATTATCCTCGATGCCCTGGCCAATAATGACACGCCCTATCCCGATGCGGGCATAGAAACAACGTTTAATTTTGCGTCACCGGCAAACAAGGCGAATACCGGGCCACTCGAACGGTTTACGTCAATGGTCAAAGGCCCCGTGTTTGGGTCGATGGTAGGCCATAAGAGTTATGAAGTCAGCGAGGTCGTGATGAAAGAGTATCTTGCTTACCAGGTGGTTCGCCTGATCACTGCGAAGGGTGCAACGGTGCACTTTGCGTTTCGGCTGGGCCTGCAGAATGAGGGTGAGTTTAAGGGCATGTGGATGACCGAGGCGGTCTGGCCTTTGGAAGAGATCGTCGAAGGAATTGACGTTTAGCGCACCACGCCCAAACGCCTGTGCGCGGGCCGGTATCAATTTAAAAGTCCCTACCTGCCTGGGCGGTTTCTCTGCCTTGCAGGGCTTATTTTTTTAAAAAGGCTCAGGAATGGTGTTTTGCCTGGATTGCCAGGGCATCTCCCTGCAAATTGGCCGGCAACGCGTTCGCCTGTTTGACCTGATTCTCGCTTGGTGTGGGCAGGATCTTATAGAAGGCCGTGGTGCTGTATTCCAGCGGCGCGTAGTAACTCTTCGGGTCTCGATACCAGCTTTCGATCTCGAGCAGGATTGGCAGTTTGTTGTTGTAGGCTTCACTTGCGAAGTTTTCGAGGGTTGGTATATCGGCAACCGATTTGTACTCGCCATTGATGACAACACCGGTTACCGTATTGACACTGATTTGAAGTGAAACCATGTTACGGCCGACCATTCCGGCCGTCGATTGCGAACTGGTGATGTATCCCAGATGTGCGGGTCCCAGACTGTAGACTTTGGTGATTACCGGGGCCTCGAATTGTCCGCGTTCACCTTCATTGCTGGACCACATTTCTACCGTCATGCCGAGGAGGCCATTATAGTCCTGGGCTTTATCTTTGGGTTTTTCGAGCTTGGTCCATCCATCGGCCAGCGTGACACTGACGACCTCGGTTCTGCCATTGCGTATCAGCGAGAAATCAATCGTATCATTTGGTTTTCTGCTGCCTATAATGCGGTTAACCTGCGCAGGATTGATTACTCCCTGATCGCCAATTTTG
>JBGMRM010000317.1:0-3377 GCA_048061415.1 Gammaproteobacteria bacterium
CAACGGGACAATGATGTAGATATCAAACACATGTATCAGAATTTTAAAGAATCCCTCTATCAGATAAGCTATCGCGTTAGCCAGATGGCACAGCATAGTGATGAAAATAGTATACATCCGGGCGAATGCATGTTGGCTGGCTTCGATAAACATTTCCAGCGGGATCGCGATTACCGCCAGAATCCACGGGAGTACGAAGCCCAGCAACGCCTGGCCGATCACGGTAATATTCGAGGTGATCGAATCCGCAATAGCAGCCACACCGCCCGCGAGGCTGATATCCAGCGCAGCCTTGGCTTCCGCCAGGTTTTCACGAAGAATCGCAAGCGAGGCTTCAACCGAAGACAGGAATAAAAGTCCAAACAGTGACCCGTACAATATGATCTTTCGTTTCCCCCTGGTCATGTTGGCAATTTGAGGGAAGGTATGCGTCACGCCTATCGCTTCAAATAAGAATATGCCCAAAACCAGTTCCAGCGCGACTATAACCAGTGCCGAAATTTCCGACACCGCCAAACCAGCTACGCGTACACCGGCGGGCACCAGTTCAGACATTGGCAGCGCGATCAGATTGAAGTTGATGAAGGCGCCGACCAGACCGACGAAAATCACGATTAGCGAAATGATGAAAAGCTTGGTCACCTTCGAGGAAAGCATATCGATCGATTCGGGTTCACCACGGGAAATTTTTTCGTACTGATCCATATATTTTTCCATATTGCGGCTATTTTCGATGACCCGGTCAACTTGATTACTGACGTCTTTGCCAATTTTTTCAACCCGCTTCCAGACAGGGGCCATGGTCCCCAGTATCTTGTGGCGTTTGGCTGCAACATCGCGAAATTCCGACAATGCTTTCTTTTCACCAGCAACCGCAGACTTGTGAATTTCAGCCAGCATTTTTTCAATAATACGGTCACTAGTCGATCCTTGTGCGCGCGCGATACTTTCTATCACTTCACTCCATCCCGGCGCCGCAGGGGTCACCTGCCCACACTCCTTGTAATCACGCTCCAGCTGACTGATACTGTCGTCCAGCCTTAACTGTAGTTTGGGATATCCGGTCAGCGTCTTGGTATTGGCCGTATCTATCTTGGCAAATTCCTGCAGAATTTCGCCCTGGATTTTGGCAACGCCCGATTCGAGTAGTACCTTCCGGTCCTTTTCACGCATCGCCTGGGCGGTTTGCTTTGTCCAGGCACCCAGTTTCCGCAGCCCCCCGGCTGTAGCGTCCGATAAGGCGTGGATCATCTTGTGCATCGGATCCCTGGCGAAAAAGAGGAAAATCATGCTGCCGGCGACCCAGATCGCAATTGAAACTCCAGGCATACCTGGCAAGAGATATAAGCTCTCCATGGTGGGGTTCCTTAAGATGTTTAGTATTAAAGTAGTATAGAGAATAGACGGCAATTTTGGATTTATCTATGTGAATTATCATAAGTTTTTCACATCCCGGCATTAATCTTCCCTAAACTCAGGCTTAATCGCCTGATTTTTCCGGTATGAGCCGCTATCTTCGGCTAAAAACTGGGAAATTCGCCTGGTCGAATCGGCAAAATCCGGGGTTGATTTATCCCACCTGTCGAAATGTCGTTTATGTGTCCTGCCGGGTCGTTTATCGGTTGACACCCGCGAGGGCATTCTGTTTAAACTGATCTCACACGAATAGATTAATGTGCTGTGTCCGGCATGGTCTGCGATGACTCGATCAGCGGCTCCCAAAACTATTCACCACATTGATATCAAGACAGATCGACGCTTATGCATTATTCAGCTCTCAGCCTGGTCAAGCATGCACTGACGGGCAATCGTGGGTGGACGAGAGCCTGGAGAAACCCGGAGCCTAAAAAGCAGTACGATGTCATCATCATCGGTGGCGGAGGGCATGGCCTGGCTACGGCATTTTATCTCGCCCGGTTGCATGGCATTACCAATGTGGCCGTGTTGGAAAAGGGTTATATCGGTGGCGGTAATACCGGTCGCAACACCACCATCGTACGGTCAAATTACATGCTCAACGCAAACTCGCAGTTTTACGAACACTCGATGAAACTGTGGGAAGGTCTGAGCCAGGAACTGAACTACAACGTCATGTTCAGCCAGCGCGGCATATTAAATATATTCCATAACGATGCACAGCGCGATGCTTTTGCGCGGCGTGGCAATGCGATGCGTTTGAATGGTGTCGACGCGGTGATGCACGACCTCGATGGCGTCAGGAAACTGATGCCACACCTGGATTTCTCCCAAAACACACGCTTCCCGGTTACGGGCGGGCTCGCGCAGCCTCGCGGTGGTACCGCACGACACGACGCGGTCGCCTGGGGTTTCGCACGTGGTGCCGACCGGCTCGGGGTCGACATCATTCAAAGATGCGAAGTCACCGGCATAAAGCGCGACGGCGACAGGGTTACTGGGGTCGAAACCTCACGTGGATTCATAGGCGCCGGACAGGTCGGAGTCGCGGTCGCCGGTAATTCGAGCCGCGTGTTCGACATGGTCGGAATGAAGCTCCCGATCGAAAGCCATGTATTGCAGGCCTACGTCACCGAAGGGATTAAACCATTGGTCGATACCGTGTGCACCTTCGGCGCAGGGCATTTCTATATCAGCCAGTCCGATAAGGGTGGCCTCGTGTTCGGGGGCGACCTCGACGGATATAACACCTACGCGCAGCGCGGAAACCTGCCGACCTTCAACCACGTGGTAGCCGGTGGGGTCACGATGATGCCCTGCCTGGCGCGTTTACGCGTACTGCGGCAGTGGGGTGGCGTGATGGATATGTCGATGGATGGAACCCCGATCATCAGTAAAACGCCCATCGATAATTTGTATATGAATGGTGGCTGGTGTTATGGCGGTTTCAAGGCGACGCCCGGGTCGGGATGGGTATTTGCGCACACCATCGCGCATGACAGGGCACACGAACTCAACAAGGACTTCACGCTGGAGCGGTTCCGCGAAGGCAGGCTGATCGATGAAAAAGGCGCAGGCGCGACGCCCAACGCGCATTAGGGGATTATAACCATGCTAAGAATTGAATGCCCCTGGTGCGGGGTCCGTAACGAAGACGAGTTTAGCTACGGCGGCGACGCCACGGTACAGCGCCCGGCAGACGAAGGCTCGCCGGACGAATGGTACGATTACGTTTATACCCGCAATAACCCCGCCGGGAAGCACAGCGAACACTGGCAACACATCAACGGCTGCCGCGCCTGGATAACCGTGGTGCGCGATACCATGACGCATGAAATCCATAGCACTAAACCCGCGTCACCCAATTTGCCTGCCGGCAAGCACAGTGGGAGTTAAATACTCGTGACGCAAGAGTTTCGCACCACCGATGGCGGCATGATCGATCGCACCCGCCCGATCGC
>JBGMRM010000318.1:0-3377 GCA_048061415.1 Gammaproteobacteria bacterium
ATCACGCTCGATAGACTCAAACAAAGCTCGGAAGTTGCCTTCACCAAAACCTTCGTCTCGCTTGCGCTGAATAAATTCGAAGAACACCGGTCCAACCATTGACTCCGAGAATATCTGCAGCAGCAATCGGTTATCCCCTTTGTCCGTCGAGCCATCGAGTAGGATACCCCTTGCCTGGAGTTCAGCGACCGGCTCGTCGTGACCCGGCAGACGCTCATCCAGCATCTCGTAATAAGAAGCGGATGGAGCTGTCATAAGGGGATACCTCGGGCTTTGAGTACATCCCAGCAGGATATAAGATCGTCACAACCGAGCGCGATATGCTGTATGCCTTCTCCGTTATAAGCCATGAGAAATTCTTCAATCTGGCCGAAACCCTGCGAGGCTTCTTCATTCAGTGGAATACGGATTTTACCATCCGGAGCTGTCATGGCCTTAGAGTGCAGTCCGGTGTATTCACCCTTGATATCAAAAAATCTAATTTGTCTGAAATTAAATATTTTCTCGTAGAAGCTCCCCCAAAATTCCATGCGTCCACGGTAGACATTATGGGTCAGGTGATCCACCTCCTTAAAACCACATCCAGGCGGGTGTCGATCGACACCTTCAAAAAACTCAAAATCTATGTCGTAAATGCTGAACCCATCCAGGTACCTGTCGATTAGATAGAGCGGCGCGCCGCCTATACCCCTGATAGCCGGCAAACGAAGTTCCATGGGTCCAGTTGGTATATCGATCGGCTGCCCTCCCATCCCAAGCGCGCGTTCATAGGCCTTATGACTATCTTCGACTCTGAATGCCATGCCACAGGCGCTGGGACCATGCTCTTCGGCAAAATAGGAGGCATAACAATTCTTTTCTTCGTTCAGGATAAAATTAATATTGCCCTGGCGATAGAGCGTCACATTTTTAGAACGATGGCTGGCAACGGCTGTAAACCCCAGCATCTCGAATACCGGCTCAAGCACACCCGGTGTCGGGGAGGCAAACTCGACGAATTCAAAGCCATCGAGCCCCATAGGATTCTCGAATAAGTCAGCCATTTATTGAACCTCCCCTACCAGTTAACAATTACCGTCATCGTTGGGGTTTATTGCGATAGTATTAAAAGCATCTGGGCCAGTGCTACAGGACATTGAGGATGGTCACACTCTATAGCAGCCTAAGTTTCTAATCAAACAGCGCCTCGTAGATCAGGTAAATAAACACGCTGGTTAGATAGATATCGATCAGCAGGTAGAGGTAGAAATACTTTCGTTTTTGACGGTCTTTGGCGACGCCCAGCGTGAGGTACAGGAAGAATGCCAATGCGGCCAACAGCAGGATAACGAATTGCATATCCGCCCTCGCCTAGCGTAAATCCATCGAGCAATACTGTGTGTCCATTACTCGCTTTTATCGTAGCGGGCAGCCGCTATCGCAGTCAAATTAACCAGGCCACGAACCGTGGTGGCTGGAGTCGCGATGTGCGCCGGAATATCGCACCCCAGAAGAATGGGTCCGATCGAAACGCTGCGACCCACCACCTTGATCATGTTCGCGGTGATGTTGGCCGCGTCCAGATTCGGCATGATGAGCAGGTTGGCCACGCCTTCCAGATTTGAATTGGGGAATAATATGTTTCTGATGGTGGGAGACATGGCCGAATCAGCGTGCATCTCCCCTTCGACCATTAAATCTGGATCCTGTGCCTTAATCGATTTCAGCGCTGCGCGCATTTTTTCGGACGAACTCGAATTACGGCTGCCGAAGTTGGAGTGCGACAGCAAAGCCACCTTGGGCTTCAGGCCGAATCGTTTCACCTCTTCGGCAGCGCTAATCGTCATTCTTGCCAGCGCCTCGGCCGATGGATTCGGGGTGACCTGGGTGTCACAGATAAATATCGTGTTCTGGCTGAGGATGAGTCCACTCAGGGAAGATACTTCGTCGATACCGTCTCCCTGTTGCGACACGCTTAACACCCGCTCAAGTTGGCGATGATAGCGGCCTATGGTTCCGCAAATCATCGTATCAGCTTTGCCCAACTTGACCATCAATGCCGCCTGAATCGTGGTACTGTTGCGCACCAGTTCACGTGCTTCAGAAACGGATTTCCCCTCTCGCTCGGTGATCGAATGGTATTTTGACCACCAGCTTTCGTCATCCTGGTATTCGAATACCTCAAAATCCTCGCCTGGCTTTATTTTTAATCCATTATCAGCAATCAGCTGAGTAATCACTTCAAGACGGCCCAATACCACCGGATAACAAAGTTTCTCCAGGACAATATTATCGACTGCCTGCAAAACTGTAATGTTTTCGCCTTCGGCAAATACCACCCTGCGGGGATTTTCACGGGCCTTGTCAAACACGGGCTTCATAAACAACCCCGATCGAAATACAAATGCAGTGAGCTTCAGTCGATAAGCGTCCATGTTATCGATCGGTTGTTGTGCTACGCCGGAATCCATCGCCGCCTTTGCGACCGCCGGTGCGATTTCCAGAATCAGGCGCTGGTCAAACGGTTTGGGGATCAGGTATTCGGGACCGAAGGTCAGGGACTCCCCGTGATAGGCATTGGCTACTACGTCGCTGGTTCCTGCGCGTGCAAGCCTGGAGATGGCATCCACACAGGCAATTTTCATCGCTTCGTTGATTTGCGTAGCACCGACATCCAGTGCACCACGAAACAAAAACGGAAAGCACAGTACGTTATTAACCTGGTTGGGATAATCGGAACGGCCTGTCGCCACCACCGCGTCGGGGCACACTTTTTTTACTTCTTCAGGATCAATTTCCGGCACCGGATTCGCCAGTGCGAATACGATGGGTTTATCGGCCATCGACGCTACCATTTCAGGTTTGAGGATATTGCCTGCCGAAAGCCCCAGAAAAACATCGGCGCCGGCAATAGCTTCGCCCATAGTGCGCATCGACGTATCCCTGGCGAAGGCTTCTTTATATTCATCCATATATTCGGTTCTTCCCTGGTAAACCACGCCCCGTGAATCGGAGACAATCAAGTTACCCTTATCCAGGCCCATGGCAACCAGTAGTTTCAGGCAGGATATTGCAGCAGCCCCTGCACCGGATGCTGCCAGCCTGACTTTTGTTATATCCTTGCCTACCACTTCTAACGCGCTTTTCATCGCTGCCGCAACGACGATAGCGGTACCGTGCTGATCGTCGTGGAATACCGGAATAGACATACGTTCGCGCAGATATTTTTCAACATAAAAACAGTCTGGCGATTTGATATCCTCCAGGTTAATACCACCGAAGGTTGGCTCCAGTCGTTCGATCGTCTCGGCCAGTAAATGCGGGTCAGACTCGTCGATCTCGATATCGAATACATCGATGCCGGCAAATCGCTTGAACAGTACCGCCTTGCCTTCCAT
>JBGMRM010000319.1:0-3335 GCA_048061415.1 Gammaproteobacteria bacterium
AATGTCGGTACCGGTACACTCAATCGCAGGCTATTTGGTGGGGTGGTTGATCGATTTATCAAAGACCTGAGGAGCTTCGATTATCTCGGCCGGCATCTCGATGTGCGCGAAAATGTTAAGTTTACTGGGCGCCAGCTGGCGCGTTGGATACACGATAAATTTCCCGGTTCCGCCTGTGTGTTATCCATAGATTTTAAAAAGTTTTTCATGGACGAATGGACAGGTGAAGCCGATGAGGAGCAGCTTAAGGCCATTCGGGAAGCACTGCAATCGACGCTTCCCGGCATACTGGAAGAATTGAAAGCCCTGGAAGGAAACCAGTGACCACTAGTATCGACGACACCTTGATCAGGGATATTGGCGAAACGCTGGCGCGTAACGAGTTGGTGCACCGTGATTTATCCAACGGTAGTCGTTTGCACATCGATCGACAGTTACCATTTCTTTGTGTTTATCGTCGTCCCCTGCAAAGAGAAGACGCAGGAACCGAGCGCTTGTTACTGGGTGAAGCCGCTTATCTTTTAGCAACCTCCAGAAGGCAACAGTATTCAAAACTGGTGCGTCTGGTTAAGGAAATCGCACAACGCCAGAGCGAGTATTACGGCGCCTTCCTGCTATTCGAATTATGGAGCGCCGAACTGGATGAGGGTAAGCCGATGCCATTATTTCGCATTTATGCACCACGCAGGGCTGCACCGCAGCATGCGCTGGAAGAACTGGCAAGCGAGTTACTTGGTATCACAATCGAAGGCCACTCGACACAGGTGGAACTGAACTATGGCGATAGCATTCATCCACCAGGACTCAGGCCTTTACTGAATGCCGAAAAGCATAAATTTACTACCATAGGTTTAGAGGTAAACCCCATCTACCGTGACAGGGAAAGCGGTGACCTGTTTCCTTTCGAACTGCGCGAATTGCACCACGCACTGGCCAGAGCGCTTAAACGTACTTTCTACACCTTCGCCCATTCTCACACCTCGCAGCGGCCCGCCCATTTTTACGAACTTGGTCGGCATGCCATGTCGCAAGTGGTTAAGGAAATCGACGAACGGCTCGCGGAAATCAGCCAGAAGTTTGACCTGTTGTTACATGTGACACCCGTTAACGTGCCACAGGCCTGGGGGCGGTTTCAGCGTTCCAGGTTTGAAAATCTTCCAGAATTTATTTACCGCCCCAGGCCATTCGACCCGGCATTGATGAAGCGCAAATTGTTCAAGGTTCCCATTGAACAAATCGAAGACCCTACTCTGGCTAACATTTTTCAGCAAAAACAGGATGAATTAGACCGTCAAATTACTCTGGTTACCGATCGTAATACATCTCGCTTTTTGTACGGGAGCCGACAGTTGTTTGGAGACATCGAACCGGATCTACTGGAATTGGCAGAAAAGATCTTAGGGGAGTTGCCACCACATCTGGCCGATGATCATAACTGCTACTATTTTACCGCGGGGCAATTTGCCGAGGTAGCGCGTGAAGAGATTGAAATTTACCGCAAGCAGGATCCAAACTTCAGCGCGAGGGTTGAGGTGCGCGATGACACCACGGGCATTTTCGTTTCGAAGGGAAGATTATTAATTGCGCGTGATGCCAGAGTCCCCTGCTTACGTGTCGGGGCGACACTGGCACATGAAATCGGCACCCACGTTATTACCTACTATAACGGCCAACAACAGCCATTGCGCGAATTTTATACGGGAATGGCGGGCTACGAATCCTTGCAGGAGGGATTGGCAGTATTGGCTGAGTATCTGGTTGGCGGTTTGAGTCGGCCTCGATTACGTTTGCTGGCCGGGCGCGTCATCGCGGTGCAGACTATTTATCAGGGGGCGGACTTCATCGAGGCTTTTCGTGTCCTGCACGATCAATATGGATTTAGCCAGACCTCTGCATTCAACATCGCCATGCGGGTTTATCGGGCCGGCGGCTATACCAAAGATATGGTCTATCTACGCGGCCTGAAAAATCTTTTGTTGTACCTTGCCGAAGACGGCGATCTGGAAATCCTATTAGTCGGCAAAGTCAGTCATGAACAACTGGCAATTGTAGAAGAATTGCGATGGCGTAAGGTACTCACACCAGCAGTTTTACGGCCATTACACCTGGACAAACCGGAAACGCAACGCAGGCTGGCACGGTTACGTGGGGATGTTTCGGTTCTCGAACTTAGTTCGGAGGCCACATGCAATTAGGAATAATCGTTAACGATATCCAGACCGAGCAGGGAGATTTTACCACGACGCATCTTGCAATGGCGGCCACCAACCTCGGTCACGAAGTCTGGTATATGGGCGTCGCAGACCTGGATTACGAACCAGATGAGAAAGCCCATGGTTATGCCCGTCGTGTAGCGGACAAAAAATACCGTAGCGCTTACACTTATCTAGCAAGCTTGAACGGCAAAAATGCCCAGGCTGAACGAATTAGCATCGATGAACTGGATGTGCTGCTGCTGCGCAACGATCCGGCAGACGATATCAATACCCGCCACTGGGCCAGGCTGGCCGGTATCAATTTTGCCCGTCTGGCCATGCGCCATGGCCTTATTGTACTGAATGACCCCAATGGCCTGACCCACGCCATTAACAAAATGTATTTGCAAACCTTTCCCAGGGAGATCAGACCTCGCACCCTGATCACGCGCAATCGTGAAGAGATAAAACACTTTATAGCGGAGCAAAATGGCTGGGGTGTACTTAAACCCCTGGCAGGTTCAGGTGGGCGCAATGTATTTTTAGTGAATCCACAAAGTGGTGCGAACCTGAACCAAATGATCGATGCAGTGGCCACCGAGGGATACATCATAGTTCAGGAGTATCTACCGGAAGTGGAGAAAGGTGATACCCGAATGTTCCTGATGAATGCCCTGCCGTTGAAATGCCGGGGGCACTATGCCGCTTTTCATCGTGTGCGTTACAGTGGTGACAGTGACTTTCGCAGCAACATGACGGCGGGGGCCTGTGCCGTGAAAGCAATCGTTACCGATGAAATGCTACGCCTGGCTGAACAGGTTCGTCCGAGGCTGGTCCAGGATGGTATGTTTCTGGTGGGCCTGGATATTATTGGCAATAAATTAATGGAGATTAATGTCTTTAGCCCCGGGGGCCTGGATAGCCTGGAAAAGCTGGAAGGCGTGCCTTTTATGCAATCGGTGATTCAGGCGATCGAACATAAAGTTGAATACAGGCGGAAAAATCCCGAGGATGTGAATAATATCGAAATTGCTACCTATTAAAAGCTAGACAGGCTGGGCAAAGTAGCGTTGCAGGTAATCGGAGAAGGATTCGTCATTATCCGCTTCCATCGATTTCTGGCGAGCTAGCGACTCTTCA
>JBGMRM010000320.1:0-3326 GCA_048061415.1 Gammaproteobacteria bacterium
CGATGCCACATCAGGTTCGGTTTATTCTCGATCATTTCTGCTTCCGTGAATTTAAAAAAATGAATAAAACAAAGGCGATGAGCGCGAAACTAAACCACTGTAAGGCGTAGGCTCGACTCTTTTCAGGGTCATCCCAGGCTGGATTCCATTCGCGCTGATAATGCCCCGCCTGTTCCGGCGATAGCCACAAAACAAATGGCAATAGCCGGTTGTCGAATTGGGGTTGCATCGCCTCGATATCGATAAATGGTACTACCGCGGGCCAGCTTCCCCGCAACGAAACCTCGCCAAGACGATAACCGCCCATATCCGGCACGCTCGCTATACCCCTGACCCGGTCGATTACCATCGGAACCTCGATCGATGGCAAAATTTCTCGGCTCGGTCCGGCAGCAACCCAGCCACGGTTCACCAGAACGATCTTGTCACTTGCCGATAAAATAAAGGGGGACAGCACATGATAACCCGCCCTGCCCCCTAGCAGTTGATTATCGAGCAGCATCGATCGACCGATATCGTAGCGGCCACGCAGGACCAACTTTCGATATTCGATATCGCCTGGTGTTTCGCGAGAATCGAATAACCGGAAGTCGGCCAGCATGCGGGTTTCAAACCTGTTTTTTATCGCGTCCTTGAATGCTGCCCGTTCTAACTGCCACATCCCCAGGGAAATAAATATCGCCAGCCCAAAGGCTGTCAGCAGTGTCATCAACCAGCCTGGTTTGAAGCGCCGATTTAAAATAATCATATCGCGCTACCGGTAGCATCGAGTAAACTGACAGCACACCCATCCAGCTGTCGCCTTTGACATAACTTCACACATGATTATTAAAATCATCATTCTAGTTTTGCTGTTACTTATTATTCTGAGTCTTGGGGCCGGTATGTTCAGCCTGATCAAGGATCGAGGCGAAACGAATCGTACCGTTAAATTCCTGACCTATCGCATAGTACTGTCGATCGTCGCCTTCGCAATATTGGTCGTGGCATTCCTGATGGGATGGATTCAACCTCACGGGTTATTACCTCCAGCGCCCTAGGGCAGCCAGGCGTGTCCATAAATAACCTCGTAGCTCGCGATAAACTTCTCTAGCTCGTAACCCTTCTGCCGGTAGGCCTGTTCGAGCCGGCTGAGTTTCGATGGCGTCATGAGTCCTCGGCTTCTGCTTTTATCCGCATTACTCGCACCTATTTTCTTCAAATCTTCCAGTATCTGGCGGAAACCATCATATTCCAGCCTTATGGTTTCCGAATCGACTACGGGCTGCGAAAAACCTGTCGCCATCAGTGTGTCTCCAATGTCGTGCATATCGATAAACTGATGCACATGAGGCCCGGGGTCGATCGCCTGCCAGCTTTCGCGCAATTCGGTCAGGGTCAACGGGCCAAAGGTGGTAAACATCAATAAAGCGCCGCTGCGACCGACACGCGCAATTTCACCCAGGGTCCCCCGCAAGTCGTCAGTCCATTGCAAAGTCAGGTTTGAAAACAGTAGGTCGAAACTGCCATCGGCAAAGGGCATTTGCTCCATATCGGCATTTACCAGGCGTTTTTGGCGGAACAGGCCATAGCGTTTTCGGGCTTGCTGCAACATCGAAAAGGCAAAATCCAGGCTCACTATATCGCTCTTTGGATATTTTTTTTGCAAGCCTTCGGCACCGCGTCCAGTGCCACAGCCGATATCGATCACCGTAGCGGGCAAGTGTTGAATATAGTCGAGCCGCTGTAAAAGCCTGGTGAGCACTTCTTCCTGTAAAATGGCTTCCCGGTTATAACTTTCAGCAGCACGATTGAATGACTTTTTGACGGAAGCCTTGTCGAGCCTGGGGAGATTTAGCAAGTCCAACAACGAAACCTCTATTAGTGTATGGGGTGTTTATCCAGTATTTCCGCGAACGATCATCGAGGCAATTTGCGCCGTATGCGATAAAAATGGAGCATGCGCTGCGGTAGTGATAGATTCTACCTGAATCCTTCCATTAACTTTACCGATTTCTTTGGCCAGGCTAGCGGGCACCAGCGCATCCCGTCGACCGAGTATCATTTGAATCGGTATATCGCAGTTGGCAAGAATTGGCCGGGCATCTAAATGCTTGAGTAAATCGAGCCCAAAATGGAGCGCCTGAACGTCGGGCTCCCCTGTATTTTGGATCTGAATCATCAGGTCGCGGATTAACTGGCGTGCATTGTCATTGCCGAGCAATTGCAGCGAAAGAAATCGCCTGATTGTCGTGGCCCATCCCTTATTCATATCCCTGGCGAAGTCTTCGAACACCGATTGTTTTACCGCACAGGGCCAATCCTGTCTTTGCACGAAACAGGGATTGCTGGATATCAATATGAGACGCTCGAACTGACCGGGGTTTTGTCTCAGCATTTCCGTCGCATACAGCCCGCCCATCGACCAGCCAACCAAAATGCCCCGGGGAGCCTGTGCGGCAATCAGCGCAGCCTGGTCTTCAAACGAAAGAGCCGCATTCCAGTGACTGCCGCCATATCCTGGCAAATCGACTCGATAGATTTGATATTGCTGGTTCAAATATTCACACAACGGCTCAAAAACCGAGGCATTCATACCCCACCCATGTACCAGTATTAACGCCGCACCTTTGCCACTACGGGTCACTGACAAACTTTCCTGCATTGAGTACCGGCCTACTGCCAAACAATAAAGATTCTGATAGAGTGCCGGGTCACTGCCTGAAATACAACTCCAGCCCATCGTGTCCACGCCTGCAATTGAATCGATCAGCCTTATACTTTTTGCCTACCTGCTCGGCTCTTTGTCTTCCGCGATCCTGTTGAGCAGGCTCATGGGGTTTCCCGACCCCAGGACCGACGGTTCAAACAATCCGGGCGCTACCAATGTACTGCGTATCGCCGGCAAAAAGGCCGCCTTTTTCACACTGCTAGGCGACTGCCTGAAGGGGCTGGTTCCGGTACTGGTCGCCCAGTGGATGACTGACGACCACCTGGTCATTGCTCTCACCGGGTTCAGTGCGTTTCTCGGCCATTGCTTCCCGCTCTATTTTAATTTCAAAGGCGGTAAAGGTGTCGCTACTGCCATTGCGGTGAACGTCGCTTTTAACTGGTTAACCGGGGCAATCATCATCGCCGTCTGGCTGCTATTCGCCAAAGTTTTCAGGATTTCATCGCTGGCCGCAATAATCAGCTTCGCTGCATTGCCACTTCTTATTTACTGGCAGGAAGCGTCACTGGCGATCACCGGAATTTTTAGCCTGATGTCCGCAATCCTGATCTGGCGACACAAGGCCAATATTCAGCGTCTGTTACAGGGCAGGGAATCCTAACTGACAGATACTTCC
>JBGMRM010000321.1:0-3325 GCA_048061415.1 Gammaproteobacteria bacterium
ACACCGGCTTTTTCATAACCGATCTTATCGCGACTATTCCCTAACCAGCCCTGATGGTCTATACCGATGCTGGTTAAATGCACCATATCGGCATCGATAATATTGACCGCGTCCAGTCGCCCGCCGAGCCCAACTTCCAGCAGCGCATAGTCGGGTTGTTGCTGATCGATGATCCATAAAGCCGCAAGTGTGCCGAACTCGAAGTAAGTCAGGGTGACACCGCGCCTGGCTGTATCGATCACTTCGAAGGCTTTACATATTAAGTCGTCTGAGACGCTGTGCGTATTTAATTTAATGCGTTCGTTATAGTGAAGTAAATGGGGGGAGGTATAACTGCCAACCGTGAATCCAGCCCGATGCAACCAGTTTTCGTAACAGGCTACCGTCGACCCCTTGCCATTGGTGCCAGCGACTGTAATTACCTTGCCTGCAATCGATTCGATCCCAAGCTCCGAAGCCACCGCCGCCGCTCTATCGAGACCAAGTTCGATGGTTTTATCGTGTAAGGATAGCTGCCAGTCGAGCCATTCGCCGAGGGTATCAAAACGCATTTTTCAGGGTAGGATCAGCTATTGTACCGGGGCCAATAATGTCCGCAGGTAGCTCTTTGGTGTGTTTTCAGGGCGCGGCCAGACCCATCATCATGGTGCACAGTGAACTGATTTTCTCGCGCATCTGGCGCCGATCGAGAATCATGTCGATCGCACCGTGTTCAAGTAAAAATTCGCTACGCTGAAACCCTTCCGGGAGCGTTTCTCGCACCGTTTGCTCGATTACCCGGGGACCGGCAAATCCAATAAGGGCGTTAGGTTCGGCAATATGAACGTCACCCAGCATCGCAAAACTGGCCGAGACACCCCCCATGGTCGGATCGGTTAAAACACAGATGTAAGGGATGCCCCTTTTGGATAATCGGGTCAGCACGGCGGCGGTTTTTGCCATCTGTAGCAACGAAAACAGGGCTTCCTGCATCCTTGCGCCACCGCTCGCGGTAAAACAGACCAATGGAATATTGTGTTCGATGCAAAGATTGACCGCGCGCACGAATTTTTCACCGACTACCGATCCCATCGACCCACCCATAAACCTGAAATCGAATGCGGCAGCAACCAGTTCGACACCCTGTACCTTACCGCGCATGACTATGATCGCGTCCTTTTCTCCGGTTTGCCTCTGCGCCTGGACTAACCTGTCTTTATATTTTTTATCGTCTCTAAATTTGAGAACATCTTCCGCTTCGATATCGGTCGCAATTTCTACCCGGTCTTCTGCATCCAGAAATTGCTCGAGTCGACGCCTCGCCCGAATGCGCATATGGTAGCCGCACTTGGTACAGACATCCTGGCTGCGTTCGAGTTCGGCACGGTAGATAATCGCATCGCAGGAATCGCATTTGGCCCATAAACCTTCCGGGACATTTTTTTTATCATTAATACCCGAGGTGCGTATTTTCGAGGGCAGTAAACGCTCGAACCAGTTCATTCTATACTCCCGTTACCGGAATCCATCTTAGACCTCATATCGCGCACAATAGTGCTAATCCTGCTCTTGATTTGCTGGTGATCCTTTTGCGCCAGCTCTACCTGTCTGACCAGTGCAGATCCGACGATGACAGCATCTGCAATTTTAGCAACCGCCTGCGCCGTTTGCCCGTCTTTTATGCCAAATCCAACCCCAATCGGCAATTTCGATATCGCTTTAATCTCGGTAATTTTTTTTGCCACCGCGTCTACATTCAGGGTATTAGCCCCGGTGACACCCTTGATCGATACATAGTACAGGTAGCCTGAAGCCTGGCCACTGATCAGTTTAATTCGTTCAGCGTCGGTGGTGGGCGACACCAGATAGATCACGTCGATCTGCTTTTCACGCATCAAAGGCGAAAACTCCCCAGCCTCCTCGGGCGGCATATCGATTATCAGCACACCGTCAACCCCGGCAACCGCGGCCAGATCTGAAAAACGCTGGTACCCCAGGATTTCCACCGGGTTGAGGTACCCCATCAGGACAATCGGCGTGGCCCTGTCCTGCTGTCGAAACTCGGTAACCATCGATAATACGTCTGTCAGACTAACATGGTGCTCCAGGGCCCGCTCATCCGCCGCCTGAATCACCGGGCCATCCGCCATCGGGTCCGAAAAAGGTACACCGAGTTCGATAATGTCGGCCCCGGCAGCAACCAGCTCATGCATCAGCTCAACGGTAAATCCGGGGTCTGGATCGCCCGCGGTTACAAACGGTATCAGCGCCGTTTTGTTTTTCTTCGCGAGCTGCCTGAAGCAGTTTTCGAGCTGACTCATACCTCTAATCCTTCCAGTGCGGCGACGGTATGCATATCCTTGTCTCCTCGGCCGGACAGGTTAACCAGGATGATTTTATCCCGGTCCATTCTCGGCGCCAGTTTTTGCGCGAAGGCGACTGCATGTGCCGATTCGAGCGCCGGAATTATTCCCTCGATGCGGGTTAAGTCATGGAAAGATGCGACCGCTTCCGTATCGGTAATCGTCTTGTACTGTGCTCTTCCTGTCTCTTTCAACCAGGCGTGCTCCGGACCAACCCCGGGATAGTCGAGCCCTGCCGAAATACAGAAAGGCTCGATGATCTGACCCGCTTCATCGGACATCAAATAAGTCCGGTTACCATGTAAAACACCGGGTGTGCCTGCGCTCAGCGGCGCTGCATGCCGGCCGGTCTCGATTCCGGCTCCTGCTCCTTCGACACCGTAAATAGCCACTTCGGCGTCATTCAGAAATTCGTGGAACAGTCCAATCGCATTAGAACCACCACCAACGCAAGCCACCAGAGCATCGGGCAATTTACCCGCCTGTTCGAGCATCTGTACCCTGGATTCACGGCCTATAACGGTTTGAAAATCACGCACCATCGCTGGATAAGGATGCGGCCCCGCGACCGTCCCAATGATATAATAGGTATTGTCTATATTGGTCACCCAGTCGCGCATCGCCTCGTTGAGCGCATCTTTCAGGGTTTTAGACCCCGCATGGACCGTGACAACTTCGGCGCCTAGCAGGCGCATTCTGTAGACATTCGCTTCCTGTCGCCTGATATCTTCCGCACCCATATAAACGATACATTCGAGGCCCAGTCGCGCGGCTACCGTTGCGGAGGCGACACCATGCATGCCGGCGCCAGTTTCGGCGATAATGCGGGTTTTGCCCATACGTTCTGCCAGCATCGCCTGGCCTATCGCATTATTGATTTTGTGCGCACCCGTGTGGTTTAAATCCTCCCTTTTTAGCCAGATTTGCGCGCCACCCAGTTTTTCCGAGAGACGCTTAGCGTAAAAAACGGGGCTCGGGCGACC
>JBGMRM010000322.1:0-3324 GCA_048061415.1 Gammaproteobacteria bacterium
TATTACCGGTATATTTATTATGTAAATCAACAGCCATAGTGCCCGTGGGCGTACCGGTTAAACGTTGGATTCGTCGGGCGTTCGAGATCGTATTGCTCATGGATGAAGCGGTGGAATCGACCCGACAGGGCGAGGCGCCGCGAAACGTAATCGTGTTTTAGCGCCCTCGAAAATCAACCTTTCCAGATACCCTGAGCTCGCACCATGTTCAGTGCAGCCTTGATTCCATGCTCCTCGATCTCTTTGTGAAAGGCTATACAGTCGGAATTCGATTTGTTGGCCTCACTGTTGAGAGCAGCAATTTCCTCACCATGATTGATTGCATGAGCAAATCCCTGAAGGTCTAGCGCACCGTTAAGTGCGACCTTGGCCATTGCCATGGTTTTTGACGGTAGTGAGACAATCCGCCGGCAAACAGCCTCGACTTCATCCATCAAACAATCAGCGGGAAATGAACGGTTGACCAAACCGATATCGACAGCCTCTTTACCGGATACCATCAGTCCCAGGAGAATCATCTCTTTCGCCTTTCGTGGTAAAGCAATGCAGGGAATGCTGCTAAAGTCAGGGATATAGAAGAAATCAATTTCCGGCTCACCCAGTTCGGCATCGTCGGCCGCATAGACCAGATCAGCTCCCATCGCCAGTTCGAAACCACCGCCAACACAATAACCCTCGACTGCGGAGATCGTCGGTTTTGGATAGTACCAAAGCCTTTTAGACACCTTGCTCGAGACAGTCTTGACAAAATCTCGATAGGGTTCAGGCGAACCTTGCGTAACATCAAAACCAGACGAAAAGTTTCCCCCGTTGCCCATGATCACCACAACCCGAACCGAATCATCCGTCTCAAAGGCATCGAGGATGGCGAATATTTCGTCATACATCTCATAACGCAGCGCATTTTTCTTGCCAGTGTTATTGAGCAGTATCCACCCTGTTGAGTTTTTAACCTGATGTTTCACGAGTTCTGTCATGATATTTCTCCTTTGCTGTTATGTGCTGCCTTTTCACGCTCCCTGCGGCGTAGCTCCTGTTTCATTACCTTGCCAGTGTTGCCTACTGGCAGTTCATCGAGGAATTCGATCTCCTTTGGATAGGCGTGGGCCTCGAGTTTGTTTCGGACATGCCCGCGTAGTGCATCTTCCAAATGTTTATCAGCAACCACACCCGACTTGACGGTGACAAAAGCCTTGACGACCTGACCTTTGATGGCATCAGCAATGCCGATGACTGCGGCATCGGTAACTGAATCGTGCCTTTTTAGGGCTGCCTCGATCTCACCCGGGCCGATCCGGTAGCCGCCACTTTCAATGATGTCATCTTTTCGCCCTGTGAACCAAAAATAGCCGTCGACGTCTTTGGTCGCATAATCACCAGTACATAACCAGTCGTCAATAAACCGCGCCCGTGTGGCTTCGGGATCATTCCAGTAGCCTATAAAGATGCTGGGATTGGGTTTACGAATAGCGATCTGACCGTATGTTCCTGGAGGCAGTACATTCCCGCTGTCATCAATGATCTCAACCACGTGTCCTGGTATCGCGCGACCCATGGAACCTTCCCGTATTTCCATCACGGCCGAACAGTTACATATGGAATAATCACATTCCGTCAGGCCATAGTTCTCATTGAGCTCCACCCCCAGTTCCTTTCGGCCCCACTCAAGCAGGTCATGCCCCATAGTCTCACCGCCAACGGCGATGGAGCGAAGTTCTGACAGATCATATTTCTCGCTGGGGTGTTCGACGTATTCCATCATAATACGCAGTGCAGAGGCGATAGCGAATATAACGGTCACACCGTGTTCTGAAATTATGCGAAAGGCTTCATCAGGGTTAAAGCGCCCTGTACGCTCATAATTAACCACAGACAGCCCGTTGTTCAGGGTTGGGTAGAGAGCAGTGAACGAGCCCGCCACGTAGGCCCAATCGCAATGGGTCCACAGCAGATCACCCGGTTGTGGGAACAGGTTAAGATTGAAGCCGAGGTTCGAGACTTCTGAAGGTAGTAATTTGTGCCCATGCAGGGCGCCTTTTGGCGGGCCGGTCGTACCCGAAGTGTAAATGATCAACGCCGGGTCTTCACTTCCGGTATCAATCACATCGAAATGCCGGCTGCACTTCTCCAGGGTATTCCAGAAATCTAGTATATCGGTTTGTTTATCTTCGTTTTTATGCCCATCGACCACAATCAATACTTCAAGATCGGGCAGGTTTTCCCTGACCTCGAGAACCTTGAGCAGGTTTTCTCCATCTGTAATGAGTACTTTGGCGCTGCTGCTTCGAAGCCGGTATTCGATAGCCATAGACCCGAAAAGGGTTAACAGGGGCACCAGGATGGCACCGGTTTTATATATCGCGATATGAGAAATCAGGGTTTCCGGGGTGTTGGGGAGGAAAACCGCGACCCTGTCCCCTCGGGCCACCCCCAGATCGCACAGGGAATTCGCCAAGCGGCTCGACAGGTTCTTCAATTCCCAATAACTGTACTTGCTGACCTGAGAATGACGGTCGATGTGGATTAACGCAATGCGATATTTATCCTGCGCCCACTTATCACAAATTTCCACACCGATGTTGAGTTTCTCGGGAATGTCCCAGCGGAAATTTTCATAGATTTTGTCGTAAGTTTTACCATCGAACACGATATTCTCGCCTCTATAGTCCTGGTAACGGAACTGTCAGCTTAACTAGAATTACAGAGTATTCCATGGGGATTTTAACTCATCTTAACCAGGAACCAATTAGTTACGTGCATATTTTTGATGCTAATCAACAAAGGCGCCTACCTACGGCCCGCACGCCTGGGATCAGCCCCTGCTTTTTAACCAGTCTCGCATAATTGCCTTAATCCGGCTCTGATAAGGAACGCCGTCGAGCCGGGCTTTGGTTTTGAAGGCCTCTAACAGATCGTTCTCAATTTTTATACTGATCAATTTAGACCCGGACTTTTTAAGTGGCGTATTGACGATTCGAAAATCTTCAAGATACCTCACAATCTGCTCGGTAGATAGCTGCTCGCATTGCGCCAGGTAGTTGTCGGAAAAGAACTGAATGGTTTTCACTTAAGTTTTTCCAGGGCCTTGATATCCTCGATGTCCTGGGGGCGGCCGCTCGCTTTTTTCATATCGATGAGATCTTTAATATTCAATACGGGAACAGACGTTGTGGAAAGGCGCTTATAAACAGCTCTTTTGCCCTTTGCATCAAAATTAATGACGATATCCAGCTGCTCGGAAGGCTCGGCAAGGTTATGAAAATTCCACGCAATTAGATTACGATTCTGGATGTATTCATCCCGGTACTCGAATACGTTCTGTGC
>JBGMRM010000323.1:0-3312 GCA_048061415.1 Gammaproteobacteria bacterium
AGTTTCGTAATCACCGTGCAATAGATGCGGTTAGCAATGCTTGTCAGTATCTGAACTCTGAAAAGCATAACTACCGGTATACTATATACAGGAACGCCGTGAACCCTTCCCTGGGGGCTCGTGCGCGACATCCCTGTCGCACAACGTCCTATAAATGTATACCGATGGATACGCTTTCCGAATGGTGGCTACTGTCACAGGGTTAGGAATTGTACAGAGATCCCTTAAAATTTGCCGCTCTGGTAATCCAGATAAGCCTGCTTTAATTCCGCCTGGTTATTCATCACGAACGGTCCGCTGCGGGCGATGGGTTCACCTAGCGGTTTACCCGCTATCAGTAAAAACCTGGCCCGCTGCTCCCCACTTGCTAGCGTGATCATAGAACCCTCGCTCAGAATGGCGAGCTGATCCCGCGCCACGCCGACTGTTTCACCCTGTTCTGATTCCAGCGTGACCGAGCCTTCGATTACATATACGAAAGCATTGTGTTGCTCGGGCACCACTTCTGTAAATGACGAGTTCGCTTCGAGGCTGACATCCAGATACAGGGGCTCAGTCAGGGGTTGTGAGACAGGCCCGGCCGTACCCTGCGATGTCTCACCGGTGATTACCCGGATACTGGCGCCGGGCCGCGATTCGACCGGGATACTGCTGGCATCGTGCTCCTGGTAAGCGGGTTCGGTCATCTTGTGCGCGGCTGGCAGGTTAACCCAAAGCTGGAATCCTTCGAGTCTGCCGTTTTCCTGTTCGGGCATTTCCGAGTGAACTATGCCCCTGCCGGCAGTCATCCACTGGATGCCACCAGCTTCGATCACGCCTTCGTTTCCGGCACTATCCTTGTGACGCATACGACCGTTTAGCAGGTAGGTGACGGTTTCGAAACCGCGATGTGGGTGCGGTGGAAAACCGGCGATATAGTCGTCGGGATTATCCGATCGAAATGCGTCCAACAGCAGGAAAGGGTCGAGCTCTTGCAATGCCGGCTGGCCGATGACCCGGGTCAGTTTCACCCCGGCGCCGTCGGTGGCAGGCATGCCGGTAATTACCTTGAGAAGCTTTCGCGTTTTGGCTTGCTTGTGATTATTCATGGTTATCTCCTTCATGCCGCGGAATTGATTGAGTAGCTCTGGTCGATTTGATCCAGTGCGCGCTGATAACTGCCATCCGCATCCACGTTCATCTGATCTGCCGCGATGAAATTGATATCCTCGATTCCAATGAAACTGAATATCTGCTTCAAATAGCCGCTGACAAAATCTACCGGGCTTTGCAACGGTACTCCACCTGTGGTGATGACGATATCGATACGCTTGTTTTTAACCAGGCCAACCGGGCCATCGGGTGTGTATTTGAAAGTTACCCCGGCGCGACAGATCAAATCGATCCAGCACTTTAATGTCGATGGGATGCTAAAGTTATACATCGGTGTAGTCAAAACGATGTGATCGGCCTGCTTGATTTCATCGATTAATCGATCGGAAAAAGCGAGTAGCCGGTGCTGGGCATCGGTACGCTGGTCGGCAGGGGTGAAATTAGCGCCAACCCAGGACTCGTCGATAAAGGAGATATCCTGGTTGAGGTCACGTTGCTGCACGATGGCGCTTGGGTGCAGGCTGACTAGCTTGCCGACCAGTTCATCCCCAAGCTTTTTGCTGTTCGATGCCTTAACGCTTGCACTCGCATCGATGCGAAGAAAATGTGTTTTAGTGTTCATTTTGGTTGTTCCTGGATTAATGGTTCGATTTCACCGCCCACCGGCCGGGGCCGTGGACAAACAACAGCATGAATCCGCCGGTGATCGCGAGATTTTTCATGAATATAATCATTTGCCAGTCCTGACTGAAATCGGTGTGGAAGATGATTGCCGTCAGAAAAGTAAACCCGCCGAGCAAAAAAGCTGCGATTCTGGTCTGGTAACCGACGAGTATCGCGATACCGCCGAGTAATTCGACTGCAATGACCGCCGGTAAAAGAAAGGCAGGTACGCCAAATGCTTCCATATAGCCCAGCGTTCCTTCGTAGCCGCCGATTTTTTCGTAACCGGACAGGATAAACATGATCGCAATCAGCGCGCGACCCACGAGTGCAGAGAGGTTATCAATCATTTCTTTGTTCATTTTGCTTGTCTCCTGGTTAAGATAGCGCGTATTATTATTGTTCTTAAAAAATAGATAAATATGTAAATATATAAAACACTGTTGATATAATTGGAACAATATGAATAAATTTGAAGAACTTGAAGCTTTCGTTGCGGTGGTCGATAGACATAGCTTCAGTCATGCGGCGGACAGGCTCGGGGTGGCCAAGTCCAAATTGAGTCGCCGTGTTAGCGAGTTGGAAAAGCGACTCGGGGTGCAGTTGATGCAACGCACCACGCGCACGCTGTCTTTGACCGATACCGGAAGGCATTTTTACCAGCGCGCGGTGAACCTGTTGTCTGATTTGAACGAAGCTGAACAAATCGTTTCAGAAGCGCAATATAGCCTGTCTGGAAAAATAAAACTGGCGGCGCCATTGGGTATCGGCATAGGCCAACTTTCGAAGCCGATTGCCGAATTCATGGCGTTGCACCCAGAAGTCGAAATTGCAGTGGAATTGAATGATCGGCACGTCGATCTGGTGTCAGAGGGTTTTGACCTGGCCGTCCGCGTGGGGCATCTGCAGGACTCGAATCTGATCGCACGTAAACTGGCGACCGTGGGTTTCGCTGTGTGTGCGAGCCCGGCCTATCTCGAAAAGCATGGTGAACCGCAGCACCCGTCTGAATTGTCCGATCACCAGGTCATGCTTTACAGTAATGTACAGGTCGGGAGGCAGTGGTTTTTCTACGAGGATAACAAAAGAATTTTGCCCAGGGTCAGGTATCGATTGAGTGCCAACAATGGCGAACTGCTGGCAAAGGTGGCGAGTCATGGGCTGGCGATTACCGCAGGCCCCTTGTTTTACCTGCAGGAATATATCGACCGTGGTGAACTGGTGCCGATTTTGAAGGCATTTCCAAATCCCGAATCGGGTATGTATGCGGTATACCCACCCGGACGCCTGGTGTCGAGGCGGGTTAAAATGTTGAGCGATTACTTGATGGAATATTTTCGTGAAGCCAGCATCTAGCCGGTTACCTGTTTAATAGACGCTGCCCCCCGGATGTCGATATACTGCGGCCAATTTTTCCAGGGTTAATTCGTGAGTATCAAGTCAGATTTGTGGATTCGGCGTATGGCCGAAACCGAAGGGATGATCGAGCCGTTCGAGGCCGGTCAGGTGCGTGAGTCGGATAGTGGCAGGATTATTTCCTATGGAACTTCGAGCTAC
>JBGMRM010000324.1:0-3310 GCA_048061415.1 Gammaproteobacteria bacterium
CAGCGCATTCCATAACCTGATTTTCTGTCCTTCCCTGATACCACGCTGGTCAGCGTCGCCGGGGTTGATTTCGAGGATCTCGGTCGATGCCGAGGCCGCATCGCCGCCAAAGGTTGCATTGGTGCGTTTCGACGATGACGGTGAAATCAGCATCAGTGGCAGCTCACGCTCGACTGCATCGTAGCGCGGGACGCCATAGCCGTAATCCTTTTCCAGCTCTTCGCTGAACAACTCGACCTTGCCCGATTTGGTCGCTGGTTTGACGGTATTACACATCAGCACCGGTTCGTCGCCCGGGGTATTCATCATTATTGCGCGGCCGGTCGGCAAACGACTGGGGCGAAAACCCATCAAACGAGTGTCGGACGGGTCGATCGCAGCATCCATCAACGCCCGATCATCCTCTTTGAAGATTTCTTCGTCGAAGCCAAAACGGGCCGCGAGGCGCCGGAAAATTTCGGTATTGGGCAGCGAGTCGCCTACCGGGGGAATTACCGGTTCTGCCCGCTGCAAATAACTCTGACCGTAGGAGGCGTAGACATCGTCGAATTCGAAATGCGAACAGGCGGGTAGCACGACGTCGGCGTAGGCCATACTGTCGGTCATCACTACATCGCAGCCGACCACAAACAGGTCTTCGCGACTCAGCCCGCGCCGAATCCGGTTTTGATCGGGATGCGTGCACACCGGGTTGTGGTTGTAGATAAATACAGCCTTGATCGGTGGGTCCAGGTGCGGGTCGAGTAAATGTCGGCCGACGTCGACGATATTGAGCGTTCGGGTGCCTGTGGGCGCGAGATCCGGTCTTTGCAGCGTATCTTCGGTGAGTGGGAAGGCGAATCCGGGTTTGGCGAATATTCCGGCGCCGAGACGGCCCAGTTGCCCGGTCAGGGCATTCAGGCTCATAATCGCGCGCAACGCCGAACCGCCGCTATGGCCCCGTTCGATACCATTGCCTACCGACAGTGCGAGCGTTTTGGCCGAGGCGTACCAAGTGGCCAGGCGGTCGAACTGTTCGGCGCCGATTTCGCAGATCTGTAGCGCATCGGCGATGGAACAGGCACGCGCCTGTTGCATAAACGGGTCGAATCCCTCGACCCAGGTATCGATGAAATCGCGATCCAGCGCATTGCGCCGTTCCAGCTCGGCCGCGAGCGCCAGTGCCAGCACCACGTCGGTTCCTGGTTTGATTTGCAGGTAAAGATGCGCCTGTTCGGCGATTCGAGTGCGTTTCGGATCGATTACGATCAGTTTTGCACCTTTTTCCCGCGCAGATTTGATTACCCGGGCGAGGTGCAGGTTCGACACCGTGACATTATTCCCCCAGACCGCGACGACATCCGCATGGGCAGCCTGTTCGGGTGGCATACCGGGAGAGCGTCCAAAAAGGCTGGTGTAGGCGCTACCGCGTACGATTCCACACAGCGGCCCACGATCCAGCAGGGACGCGCCGAGCCGGTGGAAAAAACGCAAATCCATCGAACCGCCGGAAATCAATCCGTGTGGCCCGGCGTAGTTGAGCGGTAATACCGATTGCGGGCCAAATTGCTCGATGGCCCGGCCGATACCCTGGTAGACCAGGTCCATGGCCCGGTCCCAGCTGATCGGCTCGAATTCCCCACTGCCGCGTTCGCCGGTTCGCCTCAATGGCTGGTGCAGGCGGTATTCGCCATGTACAAATTCCGGGTAGTATTTCGCGACTTTTTCACAAACTGCACCGGCGGTGTAGGGGTTGGCGTAGGATCCGCGCACACCGATGACCCGGTCGTCGGCCACCTTGACCGACAGGCTGCAGGTGTCGGGGCAATCCAGCGGACATACCGAAGGTTTAATGGTCGGTTCTAAAATAGCATTCATGATTTCACTCCCCTTATGCCTTCATTCTATCTATCCACCATTAAAATTTCTCGCGCATAGTGGGTGATGTAATCGCTACCGGTTTCGGTTACGACGATCGAATCGCCGATTCGGCCGCCGAGTTCGCCATCGACCGAAATACCACCATCGACCGCGAAGGTCATACCTGCCTGCAGGATGGTTTTATCGCCCTGTTTTAGCTCGGGTGATTCCAGGTAGGCCATGCCGATGGAACGCCCGGTACGGTAACCCGTCTCGTAGCCATGCTGCCGATAAACTTCGTTGGCCGCTGCTGCAATTGATTCGGCGCTGACGCCCGGCCTAATTGCCGCGATCGCCGCCTGTTGCGCATCGATCGCTGTCTGCTGCACCTTTGCAGCTTCGTCGGAAACCTGTTTGATAAAAAACATGCGATCGAATCCGAGCTTGTATTGCTTGAACTGCGCCATGTTACAAAAGCAGAAATAAACAGGGTCGCCCTTTTCCAGTGGTTTGACGCTGGCGCGACGGTGTACCATCGAAGTATCGCGACCCGACTGCATGATCTGTAAATTGTGGATCATCGGCGAAATGAAGGCTTCCCAGCCTTTGGCGGTGAGAAACCCCGCGGCTTTGCGCGTACCGGCGTCGATCACCGCTAACGCGGCTTCGTATTCCGGCCTGCCTTCGCCGAGCGCGTTTTCTGCGGCCTGCATCATCGCAGCCCCGATTTCGCCCGCCTGTTTCATGACCTCGATTTCCTCGGGTGACTTTATCATGCGCATTTCACCGAGCAGGGGGGAAATATCTTCGAGTGTCTTTCCCGGCATTTGCTCGTCAAACCAGTTGCGCACAATCGGGGGCAGGGCGGCGGCTTCGACACCGAGGCGGCCGCTACACTCGCCGAGCGCACGCACCAAAACCCTTTCCCAACGATTCGGGCCCGAATCTTCCCAGGTTTCGACATCCTCAACCCAGGTCATGGCCGAAACCATCTCGCTTTCCATCAGCGGTGTTATGACAAGGGGCGCCTGCTCGGGGCGAACCAGCAAAAATGTAGGCCTGCCAAACTCGACCGACAGATAACCCCAGAACCCGGCCAGGTAAGCGATAGAACTTTCGTCGGTGATGATGGCTACTTCGATTCCGGCGTCTTTCAGCCGGGATTGAAATTCACCGGTGCGCTGGCGTGCCTGCTTGAGCATGATGGTATTTCAGGTCATTCGGATACCACGGATGTATATATCATTATGCCAGGACACGCAATAAATGATCGCAATCGAAGCAACCCGCCTGCCGGGGATGGTGGAAATGCAGTGGGGTCGGCGGAACGACCCCTGCCCATTAAACATCACTTAGAATCCCCAATTAAAGATCACTTTCGTAGTAAAATGTGGTGTATTAGTATTCTGCCTGGCTAAATCCGATAAAACTACCAGGACACGCCGTAAATACGTCCGTGTAGGCTCGACGG
>JBGMRM010000325.1:0-3302 GCA_048061415.1 Gammaproteobacteria bacterium
GAGCGCCGACTCACCCAGGCCGCGCCCCCGCTCTTCCTCGAGCACAACCAGTTCGATCGCGTCTCCGTCCTCGCTACGCTCGCACTCGCCAGAGCCGCGACACAAGGCAAGGTGCCCTGCGAGTTGCACCAGACCCTTGTAATCGGACCGCTGGCTTAACTGCTCGACCACCTGTTTTGACACGAGTTTTTCGTCAGGCTGCTGCATAAGTCTTATAGTAACAGGCTATGCATCCGGCAGCAGTTGGGATTAACCAACGACATTCGTTTATCGCTAGCCTGACAGGATAATAAATGATAGCGTAGCGGGTCGATCAAGCTTAGCAAACTATTGTCAATATGAATCAAAAGCTGTTGCAGTACTCAACTCTCAGTTTCGACTGCTACGGCACGCTGATCGACTGGGAAACCGGAATCTGGGATGCGCTTCAACCCCTCATTTCCGCCAGTCGACGCGATGACATAGACCGTAAAACTGGCCTGGAGACATTCGCCAGAGTCGAGGATGCGCAGGAATCCGAAACCCCGGACCTGCTTTACCCGGAATTGTTAAAGCGCGTACACCGGACCATCGCGCAACAGCTTGACCTCGAAACCAGCGACAGCCTGGATCGGGCTTTTGGCGATTCGATACCCCACTGGCCCGCCTTTGCCGACAGCGCCGACGCGCTGCGTATTTTAAAGCAGCATTTCAAGCTCGTGATACTGTCCAACGTCAACCGCGATGGCTTCGCTGCGTCAGCAAAAAAACTGGGGGTTGAATTCGACGCGATTTACACCGCGGAAGATGTGGGTTGTTACAAACCCAACCCGCGTAATTTCGAATACATGCTCGAACGACTCCAGGCCGATCACGGTATAACACCCGATCAAATATTGCATACCGCGCAAAGCCTGCACCACGACCACGCACCCGCGACTGCATTCCAACTGGCGAAAGCCTGGATCGATCGGCAGGACTTGAAAAACAGTGAGAACTGGGGCGCCACGGCCCGTGTCGAACAACGACCACAGGTCGATTTTGTATTCTCGACTCTAGGTGAAATGGCCGCACACCTCGGATGAAGTAAAGGACCCGAAACCGATGCCTCAACCGCCTGACAGCGGGTAACTTTGCACCACCTGGTAGCGCACCCCTCCGGGGATCGAGACCGATTCTATCAACACGAAACGATCCACTCTCCAGGGCACCGGTTCAAACTGAACCACAGGCGGCTCGGCGTTTATTTTTCGCACTGCGGTAATATGCGGTGCATAGTCTCGTTTTTCCGGCACGAAGGCGCACTGTGATATTTGCCGCCCAAGCTTCCGATGCAAATCGTACAACATCTGGGGCACCTGCCGGCAGGAAAACCACATTAGTTTCGGTCTTTTAAAATACCCGGAGTAATCGATCGTCAAGTCGAACGGTTCCGCGACGACCGCCCTCGCCTGCCTGTCCAGGCAGGCCATTTCTTCCAGCGAGGTATTACCGATAAAGTGCAGTGTCATGTGCAGGTTACTACTGCTCACCAGGCGGCAGCGATTGAAATCAATATCCTGTCGCTCAAGATTCGAGGCAATCTGGCGGCGCACTGCCTGATCCGGCCAAAGCGCAAAAAACAACCGTACTGCCCCGGCAGGCGATGCTTCGCTACTTTTAATCATCGTGGCCTCAGGCTTCTATTGCGATACTGATTCACCCGCTCGCCTGCCTTTCGTATCCCCTCAGACGCAACTGCATCAATAGCCACGCGGCTAAAATCAGCACACCGAAAAATACCAGTATCAGGCTGTTCCAGCCAACACGATCATAGAGATAGCCCGGCAGCCAGGACCCCAGCGCACCGCTAATATAGTAAATCGACACATAGAGTCCATTGACAACGCCTTTATGCTCGCGCGCGAGGTGGTTGACCAGACCCGACAAGGTCGAATGGATGAAAAAGAACCCGGCCGCAAAACCAAACATCATCACCAGTAAAACTGTGAAATCGGTCACCAGGAATGCGAGAAGCCCGGCAGCATTTAACAGCAATCCTATGAGTAATCCCCGTTTATCGTTGCCAATTCTGGTCATTATCCGCTGATTGAAAATGGCCACGGGTACGCCAATCAGGTAACCGATGTACAGGCTCGATATGCGTAATGGCGATATCGATGCATCGATTTCCTGTAGCCGAAACGGCAACACGTTAAGCACTCCGGCATACACAAAAAAAACACAAAACAGGGAAAGGTAACTGTAGCGGAAAGTATGATCCTTCAGTACGCGAAACACGGTGCGCGCGTCGAGGCGCTCAAAATTAATTTCGGTATCGGCACTCACAAAGCGCAGCAAAAATATCGGAACGATGAGCATCACTCCCAGCACTACGAAGGCGACCCTCCAGTCGAAAGAAGTCGCAAAAAAACCACCGATCGCCCGGCCACCGAAACCACCCACGATGCTGGCTCCGATATACCAGCCCATCATGTTCCGGATTCGCTCCTTTGGCACCATGGTCGCACAATAGGTCATCAGCGCGGTAAAAATCGCCGGCAATAGCAGGCCCTGAAAGGAGCGAAGTACTATCAGGTGCCAAAACTCACTGGCGAAGTAAAAAGCGAACTGGTCGAGCATGAGCAAAGTCAGGGCGACCCAAAGCATTAATTTGGCCGGAATCGCCTGCAAAAAATAACCGTAAACCACCGGCGCTAAACCCAGCGGCAACAGCGTTGCTGTCATTAATAACCCTGCATCGGCCGAGGATATGGAAAACTGCCCGGCCAGCATCGGCAACATCGGCTGCGGCGTATACAGGGTGCTAAAGGCGACGAAAGTCGTGCCCATCGCGATCAGCAGGTTACGGGTGAATATCAAATAGAACCCCAGATTATTATTGTTTTCACGTGTTTATACCCCATAGGCCCTAGACCATACAAAATTCAGCCATTTCCAGCAAATAAACAGAGCAGATAAAATCACCCTTAAGAACAATCAATTACTCTATGAGATTCCCGGTGATACTTGAATTTTGATTTGCAATGGTTGGCGGTAACTTGACTCTGGGTAGCGTAATCACCGGTATATATTTACAGGAACGCTGTAAACCATCCGTGGACGCTCTCGCGCGACATCCCTGTCGCACAAGGCCCTGTAAATATAAACCGGTGGTTACGCTTAGATAGTGAGGCTACCTCGGGTCCGGTCTCAAAACCGTATTTTCTCATGGATAAGTCGAAGCGGCACTCCGGAATGAGCTTACAGGGATGGATCGGTCCGACGCATCGGTACGGCGTTCCTGTAATAGTATCCCGGTGGTTACGCCTCGATGGTAAGGC
>JBGMRM010000326.1:0-1536 GCA_048061415.1 Gammaproteobacteria bacterium
CCGGTAATTTCGATTTTATCGATCGCAAGACGGCGATTACTGCCAGCGTGTTCGCGTACCAGTTCGTCGACGCTTTGCGCGAACAGCTTCGCGTGTTCTTCGCCACGATCGGCCGATAGAAAATAGAAAAATCCGGCGCCTGTGCGCAATTCCCTGACCAGTGGCAGGTGGGCGGACAGGTGGTCACAACTGTGGAATTCCCATAACACGATATAGCCGTCGGCGGAAACAAAACAGGCCCGTGCCGGATTATGTGAGGTCTAGAGCTGCATATTGGAGCAATCGGTAGCGTAGCGGATATTTAAAGGGTCGAACAATAAAATGCCGCCGTAATCATGCTTGCGGATTTCGCCACAGAGGCGCTCCAGGCGATACTCACGCATGCTGTCCAGATGCGGTACTTCGAGGCCGAGGGCTTCCCACTCGCGAAATGCGAGTGCAGTCGGACCTGTTTCTACGCGATTATTATCGTCCGGGGTGCCATCGGGCTTGAGTGCGGTCGCAGGTCTGCGCGAGGGGTCGATCTTACGCTTCGAACTGTCGATCGAGAAAGGTGACGGTGACAAGGTTTAGCCTCTGGTTCCTGTTGCCATGGTGTTGAAGCTTACGGGATCGAAATTAATAATATAAGTCCATTTCTGCTGATTTTAGTCAACAGGGAATCGGACCCTCACCCTCTCCCTTTGGGAGAGGGCAGGGGTGAGGGGTAACTACTCGTCCTGAAATTCCTGACAGGCCTGTTCGATCGCGTGCGCAAACGAACGCGCCAGGCTGCGCGCGACAAACAGGTCGTAGGTAGGCGTATCGTCAACCTGGATCACCATTGCGGACATATGGGCGACCGAAGTCAGGGCGCAGTGACCCGGTTGAAAAACGCGCTGGTGTAAATCGATCGCGGTATTTTTCGCCATCACCTCGCGTGCGTGCGAGCCGCTCAGCCGCAATCCGCACCGGCCGTGGCTTTGGTCGACAACCGCTGCGAGGTCGCCGGCAGCCTTTTGCAGCGTTTTCAGCAATTCGCCCGGCCTGCGGCCCGAGGCTTCATCGCTGGCAATCACCATCCAGCTATTCGGGCCATTCCAGGCCACCTGGGTGTGTTGACTGGAATGACACACATCCGGGGTCATCGAGCATTCTATGCCCAGCGCCTCGCCTATCGCGGCGGCGGCTTCGGCATGCTTGCCGGCGTAGGTCAGTATCTGAATAGCGCTCAGGCTTTTGCGTTCCTGCAAGCGAATATTTTTATAATCGACGATCGCGTCGTGATCGATCGGCAGCAGGGGTGAAACGCGTTCCGGGTATTCTTTGGCTTGAGTATCAGGCACGGACCAGTTCTCCCTGTGGGTCGATAAATACCGGATGGCATACCTCGACGCGGAGCTTTTCATCGTACAGCGGGAATACCGCGTCGATTTGCTCGCCATGCCTTGACGCGCCATCCTGCAACAGGCCGAGCGCGATACCGCATCCCAGCGTCGGGCTATAGGTGGTCGCCGAAACATGCCCCTGCGACTGGCTAACGCTATCGAGCTTCAC
>JBGMRM010000326.1:1636-3302 GCA_048061415.1 Gammaproteobacteria bacterium
CCGAGCGCCTCGGTGCCGTAGGCGCTCACCCCCAGTTCGCTGCCAGCTTCGAGCAGTTCGAGCCAGGCCTGTTCGCCGTAGTCGGCCGGCACGTTGACTTCGTAGGCGAGCTCGCCCGAGAAGCTGATGCGGAACAGGCGTGCCGGCAGTTTATTCAGATGGCATTCGCCCACCGCCATGAATGGAAAGGCGTCATTGCTGATGTCGATATCGATCACTTTTTCCAGTAGCTTGCGGCTGTTGGGTCCCGCTATCGCGATACCGGTCCACTGCTCGGTGACCGAACAAAAAACCACATCGAGATCGGGCCAGACGGTCTGGTGGTAATATTCCATGTGCGCCAGTACCGATGCGGCATTGGCGGTGGTAGTGGTCATGAAATAGTGATTTTCGCCCAGCCGGGACGTCGTACCGTCGTCATATACCAATCCATCCTCGCGCAGCATGGCGCCGTAACGCGCCTTACCGATGGGTAACTTGAGCCAGTTATTGATGTAGAGGCGATTGAGGAACTCGGACACGTCGGGGCCCTGGATATCAATTTTGCCGAGCGTGCTAACGTCGACCATCGCGACGTTATTGCGCGTGTTACTGGTTTCGCGAATATAACAGTCATTCATCGTATCGCTGGGTAATTGCGGGTAGTAGCGCGCGCGCAACCATAGCCCCGCTTCGATAAATACCGCGTCCTGCTTTTCGTTCCAGTCGTGGATTGCGGTACGGCGCACCGGCATAAAATCGGAGCCAACCGTATGACCGGCGAATACACCCATCGCCACCGGTACATAAGGAGGGCGAAAGGTGGTAATTCCGACGTCTGGAATCGGTTCACCGCGCTGGCCTGCGAGTATCGCGAGTGCATTGACATTACTGGTTTTGCCCTGGTCGGTCGCCATGCCCTGGGTGGTGTAGCGCTTTAATAACTCGACTGAATCGTAACCTTCCTGTGCGGCCAGGTTGACATCGCTGGCCTTCACGTCGTTTTGCTGGTCGACGAATTGCTTGTAGGTTTTGTTATAAGGAGTGGGCGCAATCCACAGTGCCTCGATGCTATACGCCCCATCGTCGCCGGCTTTGGGTGATTTCTTATTGCGACCCTTGAAACCCGCCTGTCTGGCCGCCTCGGCGCCCGCCGCCAGACCCTGGTCCAGGCAATCCTGCAATCCAAAGTTCCCCTTCGCCGCACCGACGCAAACCTCGGCCTGACGCGAGTGACCCGGAACGAACGAACAAATCGATTCATCGTAAACCGGTTTCGCGCCAGACTGGCTGTGCAAATGAATATTGGGGTTCCAGCCACTGGAAGAGGCAATTAAATCACAGTCGATGCGCTGCGGGTCTTCGGTATCCCCCCGGGTAGAAACCAGCAACGCATAAGCCACCCGCCGACCCCCTCCTGCGGCCCCGACTGTTTTCCCGGTTATCAGCTCGATTGAAAGTGCGGCCAGTTCGGTGGCCAAGGGTGCATCCGGGTGGAGCCTGGAATCGACCACGGCAACGACCCTTACCCCGGCCCTGTGTAAATCGATCGCGCTACGGTAGGCATCGTTGTTATTGGTGGCAACGATCGCGCGACTACCCGGCTTGACACCGTACTGGTTGACGTAGGTTCGTGCGGCGGACGCGAGCATAATACCGGGCCTGTCGTTATTGCCGAAAATCAGTG
>JBGMRM010000327.1:0-3294 GCA_048061415.1 Gammaproteobacteria bacterium
AAAGACCTGGCGGCCGGGTGATATCGAACTGGTCAACTGACGGGTCAAAGAGTCGTTTAGTGCCAGATCGAGAAGGCGCAGTACTTGGTCTGCTCTGCTAATGTGACGCGATGTTAGGTTTATAGAAAAATAGGTGAAACAGATGAAAATTATCATAGTTGGTGCTTCTGGCCGAATCGGCAAAGAAGTAGACAAAGCATTATCCGATAGCCATGAAATTGTTCGCGTTGGTGTACGAAGTGGTGACGTCCAATGCGATTACACCAATACAAAATCTGTTGTTGAAATGTTTGAGACAATTGGCGATTTCGATTCACTAATTTCAGTTGCAGGTGGCGATAGTACCTTTAAGCCATTCCGGGATTTGGATGATGAGGATTATCGGTATGGTTTTGAACGAAAATTTCTCGGTCAGATAAGATTTCTAAAATATGGCGAAAGTTCCATTCGGGACAATGGCTCGTTTGTGTTCACTAGTGGGTTTTTAAGCCATTACCCGAATCCAGCCAGTATTGCTACAGGCCCACTCAATGCTGCTATTGATACGTTTGTAAAAAATACCGCTCCCATGCTACCTCGTGGGATTCGGGTAAATGTGGTTAGTCCCGCTCCTGTTGTTGAGCCTGGAGAGGAAAGCGAGGGGCTGGTTACCGCTGTGGAAACAGCCAGGTTATACGTCACCGCGGTGGAAGGCAATTTAAGCGGTCAGGTCCTAAGGGCGTGGGGCGGCTTACCCGTGGTTCCAGAGTAATTGGTTCCAGAGTAATTGGTTCCAGAGTAATTTATGCGGATATCGAAAATCAATTTTAGTGTACGAGGCGATGTCAAACTTGATGACACTGGTTGTGAGTTTGGTCTTCGCCACTCGTGCTACAGATCAGTATGCCGTTTATTGATTTTTAAAATTTGCACTATCGCAACGCTATAAAAACTAACTTGAGGATTGAGCTATGAAAAAACCATCTTTGGTATTGCTATTATTCGTATATCTGGGCGCTTTGTCAGGAACTGCCCTGGGTCAAGAAAAGCCCAATATCGTCCTGGTGTTCCTGGATAACTTCGGCTGGGGGGAGCCTGGGTTCAACGGCGGCGGTATCATACGCGGCGCAGCAACACCACGACTCGACCAGCTGGCCGCTGAGGGTCTTCGGTTAACCAATTTCAATGTCGAGGTCCAATGCACACCGTCGCGTTCAGCGATCATGACCGGTCGCTATGCGATCAGAAGCGGCAATGGTGTGGCTCCCTTGGCCGGGGGCGTCTATGGACTTGTGCAATGGGAAGTCACCATGGCCGAGATGCTCTCGGATGCCGGCTATAGTACCGCCATGTTTGGTAAATGGCACCTGGGTCGCACTGAGGGCCGATTCCCGACCGACCAGGGCTTCGATGAATGGTATGGAATCCCGAATTCTACCGATGAGTCAGTTTATCCCGACTTACAGGGCTTCGCAGAAAGTGGAGTGGAAGAAACATTCGTTATGGAGGCACGTAAAGGTGAAAACCCAAGGAACGTACGACCGTGGAATTTGAAGTATCGGCCGCTCATCGATGGAGATTTGACGGACAAGGCGATTGACTTTATGACGCGCGAGTCAAAAAACGACAATCCGTTCTTCCTCTATCTTCCGTACACAGCAACCCACTACCCGACGCGACCAGATCCTGACTTTGTGGGCAAGACTGGTAATGGTAACTGGGCGGACCTGCTGCTTCAGATCGACACCTACACTGGAAAGCTGCTGGATACGATTGACGATCTCGGAATTCGCGATAACACGATCTTCATATTCACCGCCGATAACGGGCCCGAATTTCTCCCCCGTGCAACCAACACCCTGACAGTCGAAACTCCCAGCTCAGGATCTTCCGGCCCTTGGCGCGGTAGTCTGTTCACCGGCTTTGAAGGCGCGCTAAGGGTTCCCTTCGCCATCCGGTGGCCTAACCGGATTCCGGAAGGCTCTGCCAGCAATGAAATCGTCCACGAGATGGATCTTTTTCCTACGCTCGCACGCATTGCCGGGGGGCTGGTGCCGGAGGACCGAGTTATTGACGGGGTGGACCAGACGGATTTCTTTTTCGGCAAACAGAAGAAGTCGAACCGCGAGGGTATGATTGTCTACCAGGGTAATGACATTTTTGGCGTCAAATGGCGTGACTGGAAAATAAACTTCCTGGAACTGGACACAGTATACAGCGTGACGCGGAAGCCCGGAATGCCGCGGGTCTATAATCTTCTCTCCGACCCGCAGGAAAATGTAAACGTTTTATTTCCCAACACCTGGGTTACCAAAGCGGCATTGGGCCAGTTGGCTGAGCATGCGATGTCGCTGAAGAAATTCCCCCCAATTCCGACTGGTGCCCTGGACCCCTATCAGCCACCCGAATGACCAGGTTGTTAATTTGCATCGAATAGTGACCAGGGCGGATATTGCGATTCGAGGACTAAAAATCAGTTTTATGAACGAGGGTACCCAATGAAACTCACACGATTCAGGATAAACCACTATCAAATGATTGTACGGCTGACGATCGGCTTCGTCTTTTTCGTCATATCGGGTAATAGTTACGCCCAGTACAACGGTAGCAACCTCCGAGGCGATTACGGATTATTTTCCGGCACGCAGCCCGGTCCTGGCTGGTATACAGGTGTTCTGGGCGTAAACTACAAAGTCGATAGCTTGCGGGATCGAAATGGCAACGATCTCGCATCCGGTGGTGGCCTCGATGTCAACGCGATTGCGCCCTATATCTGGTGGGTCAGCGATAAAAAAGTTTTTGGTGGCAACTACAGCGTATTTGCTTCGCAGCCATGGGCCAACAATTCTCTGGAGGCGCCCACGCTGGGAATCTCGAGCGACACTGACGTTGGAGCGGGTGATTTTTACATTCAGCCGATTAATCTGGGTTGGCACACCGAAACCGCTGATTTCATGGCAGGAATCGGCGTATTTGCGCCAACCGGTCGGTACACTGACGGCGCGTCTGATAATACCGGGCTTGGGATGTGGTCTTATGAGCTATTTGGCGGGACCACCGTCTATCTCGACCAGGCTCGTACCTGGAGCTTCGCTGCAACGGCATTCTACGAGACCCACAGTTCAAAAGACGGATCCGACATTAAAGTCGGTGATATTTTGACGATTGAGGGGGGGCTCGGAAAATCCTGGGCCGATGGAGCTGCGGCCTTCGGCGTGTCATACTTCGCCCAGTGGAAAGTCAGTGAAGATGAGCTTGGCGCGGGTATATCCAATCCGAACAAGCACAAAATCTTTGGTGCGGGGCCTGAACTGG
>JBGMRM010000328.1:0-3292 GCA_048061415.1 Gammaproteobacteria bacterium
CCTTACAGGTTTCGGAAGTGGCGAAACTTTTATTGATCATTTATCTCAGTGGATATCTGGTCCGGCGCGCGGAAGAACTACAAACCAATACCATGGGCTTCATCAAGCCGATGCTGATTATGGCGTTTGTCAGCGGATTATTGATACTCGAGCCGGATTTCGGTGCGGCTGCCGTATTGCTGCTGACCGGGCTTGGGCTGATGTTTCTCGGCGGCGTTCGATTCGGACAATTTGTACTGTTTCTGACCGGTACTCTGAGCATCATGGTGTTACTGGCAATTTCCTCTCCCTACCGTCTCACCCGCATCACCTCGTTTATCGATCCCTGGGCCGATCCATTTAATAGTGGATTCCAGTTGACCCAGTCGCTGATCGCGATCGGTAGCGGTGGCTGGTTTGGCACGGGCCTGGGCGGCAGCATTCAGAAACTGTTTTATCTGCCGGAAGCGCACACCGACTTTCTGTTTGCCATTTACGCCGAAGAATTTGGCCTGGTGGGCACCGTGCTGTTGATATTGCTCTACGCATTACTTGGCTTGCGTTGTTTCTCGATTGGCAAGATGGCGCTACTGAACCAGCAGGCATTCGGCGCTTATCTGGCTTACGGTGTCGGCTTGCTAATTACGCTGCAGGCGGTGATCAATATTGGGGTAAATCTGGGCGCTTTGCCGACCAAGGGGCTGACACTGCCGTTTATCAGTTATGGCGGCAATAGCATTTTGAGCATGTCGTTGGCTATCGGACTAGTGCTTCGAGTGTTTCGCGAATATCAGTACAAGCAGGGTGTTTCAGCGGCCAAAGAACGGCGTCGAGCCAGGCGATCTACCAATCGGCGGATAAGGGCATGAATCAGGCGTCGGACAAACCCATAGTGGTCATGGCCGGTGGAACCGGTGGGCATGTGTTCCCGGCGCTCGCGGTGGCCGAGTATTTACGCTCGAACGGGGAAACCGTAATCTGGATTGGCACCCGCACCGGTATCGAGGCGCGGGTCGTGCCGGCGGCCAATTTTGCGATCGAATGGTTAAGTATCCAGGGATTGCGCGGCAAGGGAACGATCACGCTCTTACTGGCCCCGTTCCGGCTGATTCGAGCCTCGTGGCAGGCTTACTTTATGCTGCTGCGAATACGCCCAAAGGCGGTACTGGGCATGGGTGGGTTCGTCGCCGGCCCCGGCGGCCTGATGGCCTGGATTCTCAGGATACCGCTATTCCTGCACGAGCAAAATTCGGTCCCGGGGTTGACCAACCGATTGCTCAGTCGTTTCGCGACACGTAATTATTTTGGCTTCCCCGAAGCCGCAGCAAAGGCTCCACGCAGCGAATGTATCGGTAATCCGGTACGCGCAGAGTTAATCGATCTGGCTGACCCCGAGCACAGGTTGTCGGCGCGCACTGTCGAGTCGATAAATGTGCTGGTCATAGGCGGCAGCCTGGGTGCCGCGAGCCTGAACCGGGAATTACCCCGCGCGATTGCCCAGATCGATTCGGATCAACGGCCCGGTGTTAAGCATCAATGTGGAAAAAATCACCTGCAAACCTGTGAAGCCTGGTATCGAGAAGCCAGGGTCGAGGCCGAGGTAATCGAATTTATCGACGATATGCGTGGCGCCTATGCGTGGGCAGACCTGGTGGTCTGTCGCGCGGGTGCGTTGACCATTGCCGAACTGACCGCGGTAGGTATCGCATCGATCCTGATTCCATTTCCCTACGCGGTTGATAACCATCAATACTACAATGCCCGTTTTCTGGAGCAACATCAGGCTGCGCGCATTCTCACCGAAGACGAACTCGGAACCGATTCCCTGGCATTGCTGCTGCTTTACTTTCATCAAAACAGGGATGAATTAATCGCGATGTCGGTGCGTGCGCGCGCTCAGGCGAGGATCGATGCCACCGAACGCCTGGGACAGGGCATACTCGCAGGGCCTGCGTCATGACCCTGAGTTCGAGGCACTTCATGCGGCGCATCAAAAACATCCATTTCATTGGCATCGGTGGCGCCGGTATGAGTGGCATTGCCGAAGTGTTCCATAATCTGGGGTATCCCATCAGTGGTTCGGATATTGCCGAAAACACGATGGTGAGGCACCTGAGCAGTCTTGGCATTAAGATACATATTGGCCATCGGCCGGAAAATATCGATGGCGTGCATGTCGTCGTGGTTTCCAGCGCGATTGACGAAGCGAACGAAGAAATAGTGGCGGCAAAAGCGCAGCGTATACCGATCGTACCGCGCGCCGAAATGCTCGCCGAGTTGATGCGCTTTCGACGCGGCATTGCAGTCGCAGGCACGCACGGCAAGACTACAACCACAAGCCTGATCGCGAGTGTTTTGGCCCGTGGGGATATCGATCCCACCTACGTCATCGGCGGCATGCTCAACAGTTCAGCGAGCCACGCCAGATTGGGTTTAAGCGATTACCTGGTCGCCGAGGCCGATGAAAGCGACGCCTCGTTTCTCTATCTACAGCCGATGATGGCGATCGTGACCAATATCGACAGGGACCACCTGCCGACCTACGAAGGCGATTTCGAGCGTTTGAAGCAAACCTTCGTCGAATTTTTGCACCACCTGCCATTTTATGGCCTCGCCGTGATGTGTATCGACGATCCGGTAGTGTGTGAAATCATGCCCGAGGTTGCGCGTCCGATGCTGACTTACGGTGAAGCGGAAGATGCCGACGTGCGTATTTCGGGAATCAGCGCCAAAGGCGCCAGGACCCACTTTTCGGTGATGCTGCCCAATGATGATCAGGCGCTCGAAATTGAACTCAACCTGACCGGAAAACACAATGTGCTCAATGCCACGGCCGCGATTGCCATCGCCTGGGAGCTTGAAGTGGATCGCGTTGCGATCAGCAGTGCGCTGGCTGAATTTTCCGGGATAGGGCGCCGGTTTCAAATCAGTGACAATGTACCGGTGAGCGGTGGCAGTGTCATGCATATCGATGACTATGCGCATCATCCAAACGAAATCAGGGCGACGGTCGCGGGTATTCGCGCGGCCTGGCCCGATAAACGCCTGACCGTGGTTTTTCAGCCACACCGATTTACCAGAACCCGGGACCTGTTCGAAGATTTTAGCCAGGTGCTTTCCGAGGTCGATCGACTCGTGTTGCTCGAAGTTTATCCGGCGGGCGAAAAGCCGATCAAGGATGCGGACGGCAGGGCTTTGGCGCGGTCTATCCGCGTTCGCGGAAAAGTCGACCCTGTTTTCGTCGAAGACTTCGACACCCTCGATCAGGTGATTGAGGATCTGCTAACCGATGGCGATATCTTCCTGACCCTGG
>JBGMRM010000329.1:0-3292 GCA_048061415.1 Gammaproteobacteria bacterium
CATCCTTCATAAATAAGGTCCAACAGTATCTCGCCGATCAACGAGTCGATTTGCAAATCCCGAAAGCCCGGAAACGGGCTAAACGCAGGCCAATCGCCTATTATGAAAAAGTAGCATCGAACAGGAATAATGCCATCATCGACGCCTATGCCAGTGGGTGTTATTCATATCAGCAGTTAGGCGCCTATTTTGGATTGCATTTCACCACTATTGGGAAAGTGATACGCGCAGAGTGAGCGTTTATTTTATTATCTAAGGGACCTCTGAACAATTCGTCCTGAATTGCCAGAGGACGTAAAATGAAAAATGTGATTTTCATTTTACTCTCAAAATCAATACCTTGCAGGTATCGATTTTGGTGGCACATCCATGTACCACGGTAACTCTGAATTAATCAGAGTTACCCTGAATTGTAAACCTGGCTCCGATTCAACTAGCGGTTGACAGCAGACGGTTTCGCCCCTAAAATTCCGCCCCCTGATGGCAGGCTATACATCGAAATGTATGGCCTGTTGTTTATTGAGAGTTAACAAATAAACAGTCTGCTCGCAGGAGAGCCGAATCGATGGCAACCGTTAACCAGTTGGTACGTAAACCGCGCCGGTCCAAGCGTTCGAAGAGTAACGTACCCGCACTAGAGGCGTCGCCACAAAAACGTGGCGTGTGTACTCGCGTATACACGACGACCCCCAAAAAGCCTAATTCCGCGTTAAGGAAAGTGGCTCGTGTGCGTCTGACAACCGGTTACGAAGTCGCCTCGTACATCGGTGGCGAAGGCCACAATTTACAGGAGCACTCGGTGGTTCTGGTGCGCGGCGGTCGTGTCAAGGACTTGCCCGGTGTGCGTTACCATGTGGTTCGTGGCAGCCTCGATACCCAGGGCGTGTCGACTCGCCGCCAGGGTCGGTCTAAATATGGCGCCAAGCGCCCCAAGTCATAAGCCACAGGTACCGGTTGAATGCCTAGACGTAGAGAAGTCCCTAAGAGAGAGATTTTGCCAGATCCGAAATTTCACGATCTGCAAATTGCGAAATTTATTAACATGATCATGCGCAACGGCAAGAAGTCGACTGCGGAAAAGATCATGTACTTTGCGCTCGATAATGTTGCACAGAAAAGCAGCGTAGATTCGGTCGAATTAATGGAAAAGGCGCTGGAAAATGTACGCCCGACGGTCGAAGTAAAATCTCGACGCGTCGGCGGCGCGACCTACCAGGTACCCATCGAAGTACGCCCTTCACGGCGCAATACGCTGGCGATGCGCTGGTTGATCGAAGCGGCGCAAAAGCGCGGCGAAAAAACCATGGCGCAAAAATTGGCCGGAGAATTACTCGATGCATCGGAAAGCAAGGGTTCGGCGGTCAAAAAACGCGAAGACACGCACCGGATGGCTGAAGCAAATAAAGCATTTGCCCACTTCCGCTGGTAGTAAACGCTTAAGGATAATGGGAATACGGTGGCTCGCACGACCCCGATTACGAGGTATCGGAATATCGGCATCATGGCCCATATCGATGCCGGCAAGACGACCACCACGGAGCGCATACTGTTTTATACCGGTGTCTCCCACAAAATAGGAGAGGTACACGACGGCGCGGCAGTCATGGACTGGATGGAACAGGAGCAGGAGCGAGGAATAACGATCACCTCGGCAGCGACCACCTGTTTCTGGAAAGGCATGGCTGAGCAGTTTGAGCAGCATCGGATCAATATTATTGATACGCCTGGGCACGTCGATTTTACCATCGAGGTGGAGCGCTCATTGCGCGTACTCGACGGCGCCTGCGCTGTGTTTTGTTCGGTCGGCGGGGTCGAACCGCAGTCCGAAACGGTGTGGCGCCAGGCAAACAGGTACCACGTGCCGCGCATGGCATTCGTCAACAAGATGGATCGCGCCGGCGCGGATTTTCTGCGCGTAGTGGCTCAGATCAAGGACCGTTTGGCCAGTAACCCAGTGCCCGTGCAGTTGAATATCGGCGCGGAAGACCAGTTTACGGGCGTGGTCGATCTGGTACGCATGAAGGCGATTATCTGGGACCAGGACAACATGGGTACGACTTATGTTGAACAGGCGGTTCCAGACGAACTGCTGGCAAAGTGCCATGAATGGCGCGAGAAAATGGTAGAGGCGGCGGCCGAAGCCAACGACGAATTGATGGAAAAGTACCTCGACGAAGGTACTTTGAACGAAGACGAGATCTACCAGGGTATACGCTTACGCACCCTGAGTGGCGAAATCGTACCGGTATTATGCGGGTCGGCGTTCAAGAACAAGGGCGTGCAGGCGATGCTCGATGCGGTGATACTTTATATGCCATCGCCGTTGGATGTGCCCCCGATTAAAGGGGTGGTGGCCGACGATAAGGAAGAGGAAAGGCCTGCCGACGATGAGGCGCCTTTTGCGGCGCTCGCGTTCAAGATCGCGACCGACCCGTTTGTCGGTAACCTGACATTTTTCCGGGTTTATTCGGGAATTTTGAAATCGGGTGACTCGGTCTTCAATACGGTGCGTGGCAAGAAGGATCGCATCGGCCGGATTTTGCAGATGCATGCGAATTCGCGCGAAGAATTAAAGGAAGTCCGTGCAGGCGATATAGCGGCTGCGGTCGGGCTCAAGGATGCCGGCACGGGCGACACGCTGTGCGACGTCAATAACAGGATAATGCTGGAGCGCATGGAGTTTCCTGAGCCGGTAATTTCGGTAGCGGTCGAGCCGAAAACCAAGTCGGATCAGGAAAAAATGAGCACCGCGCTGGGCAAACTGGCCAGGGAAGACCCGTCGTTTCGGGTACGGTCCGACGAAGAGTCCGGGCAGACGATCATATCCGGCATGGGTGAATTGCACCTGGATATTATCGTCGAGCGCATGAAACGTGAATTCGGCGTGGAAGCGAACATCGGCAAGCCGCAGGTGGCGTTTCGCGAAACGATTCGAAAAACGGTCGAGCAGGAAGGCAGGTTTGTACGCCAGACCGGTGGTCGTGGCATGTATGGCCACGTTTGGCTAAAGCTGGAACCACAGGAAACCGGCGCCGGCTACGAATTTGAAAATGCAATCGTCGGTGGCGTGGTGCCGCGCGAATACGTCGCAGCAGTCAATAAGGGCGTGATAGAGCAGATGGAAAACGGTGTGCTTGCCGGGTTTCCGCTGGTTGACATCAAGGTTACCGTGTACGACGGGTCGTACCACGATGTCGACTCGAATGAAATGGCGTTCAAACTTGCAGGCTCGATGGCACTGCGTGAGGGTGCTTTGGCGGCAGATGCGGTACTGCTCGAACCTTTGATGAAG
>JBGMRM010000330.1:0-3287 GCA_048061415.1 Gammaproteobacteria bacterium
ACTCCATGTACGATCCGACCGATGTACCGAGACCGGTGCGTGCAGCCACGGTAGAGGACGAAGCCGCCCAGCACCCATATTTAGGCTACTACCTTCACAACCAGCGAGGCTGGGGCATCCGTTACGATCACGAATCGAAAAACAACCTCAAACTCGACGACAGGGACGTACTGCAAGCCCGGGCTACCTACTATGGAATGATGAGCGAAGTGGATGCCCACATCGGTCGCCTGATCGCGTACCTCGAAGAGGCGGGCGTCTACGAAAATACACTGATAGTATTCACCTCCGCCCATGGAGAGCAACTGGGTGACCATTGGCAATTCTCCAAGTACGGCTATTTCGATCAATCTTTTCACGTTCCGCTCATCGTCCGCACCCCGGGGGCGGGGGTGAAGTGCGCCCGGGGTCGGCGCGTTGATGCGTTCACCGAGAGCGTGGATATCATGCCTACGATTCTGGAATACCTGGGGGTTGCGATACCGGGTCAGTGTGATGGCGTGCCGCTGACACCGTTCTGCCAGGGTGAAACACCCCCTGACTGGCGCGAAGAAGCGCACTGGGGATTTGATTTTCGCAACTTCAACAACAGCGACGGCAATATCGCCCTTGGGCTTAAACCGGATCAGTGTGCGGTTAACGTAATCCGTGGCCAGCGATACAAATACGTGCACTTCAAGCAGCTGTCACCGTTGTTATTTGACCTCGAACGAGATCCTCACGAGTTTGAAAATCTGGCGGCGCAACCTGAGTATCGGGGCCTGGTCCTGGAGCACGAGCAGAAGATGCAAGCCTGGCTAACGCCCTCGTCTTAAATAGGCGAATATACCCCCGTTCTACTGAGAATCCCCCTGGCCATATCTAGTCAGGGTGGCAGGATAATTCCAAGTGACATTGCCATCGCTCGTACACTCTGGCGGTATTGGCGCGGCCGGTGCAGTCACTACCTGAGAACCTGGACAAAGTGGAATCATCGGAGAACTGTTAGTTTGATTGTTACTTATACACTTAGTATTCGGCTTTTAACTAATCACTAAATACGAATTGCCGGACAGATGCATTTCGAATTAACTTTTAGACGAGAGCCCAGCTAAGGGTACTTTCCAGCCGCTACCAGGCTGAAAATTAACGGAAACTCTCGACAGAAGTTATTCCAGCTCACTAGAAAATAGGTAATTTTTGAGAGTGTCGGGGGAATGTAGCCAGAACTCGCATGTTCAAGGGCTGGACGGCGATGAGAGTTTCTGCCCTTTATTTTGTGGAATATTGAAAATAGTGTGTTTATATCTTCTATACTCTATCAAGGATTTAAACCCCTTCTAGTTTGCATTTATTACTAAAATAACCTACATTATCAAAGAGTTCTGACCTAAACCTAGATAATATCTTAACATATAAATAAAGGCAGCAGCTAATAACTGCTTTAAGCTCATCGAGATTCACAATGGGTTTCGATCTCGCAAATATAAGATAAATTTGTACGGCATAAGATATATGGTTTCACTTCAATTTGATGGCGAAGATTCGATTACCGAATCTAGAATTACTGGCAATATTAGGCCTCGACGTACTAATCGGATCGAGGAACTACAAAATCAAATAACGCACCTTAAGGACCGAGTTCGCATAGCGGTGATCTATGGCGGAGATAAGAGCGCTGAAGGAGCTGTTATTAACCCTACAGTCAACCCACGTTCGTGGAAGAGCTACAAATCTGTCGCCAGGGACATAGCTGGAGCACTTAGTAAACTCGGCTTTCACCACGTCCAGGTCATGCCCGAAAATATGCGTATCGGTGAGCGTTTACGCGAAGAAAATATTCACATGGCATGGCTAAACACCGGAGGTGTACAGGGTTATATTTCCATGTCTCATTCGGCGGCAATGCTCGAAATGATAGGAGTACCTTATATAGGGCATGACCCGTTGACGGCAGGCATACTGGATTCAAAGCATATATTTAAACATATGCTCAAGGCCCTGGATATTCCCACGGCTCCATGTATGACCTGGAGCCTGGCTAACGGCCCCCTGGACCCAGAAAGCAATGCTCGCTTCAAGGCAGTGTTCCATGATTATGCTGGCCCCTTCGTTGTCAAGCCGGTTTCTGGGCGCGCCTCTCTACACATTCACCTGGTTGAAGAGGCATCAACACTTTCCGAAATTGTATCTGAAGTTTGTTTGGTGACTGAAAATCACGTGCTTATCGAAACTTACCTGCCGGGTCGCGAATTTTGTGTTGCCGTATGTGGCCCGGTTACCTCAAGGAAAGGCATCCTCGAAAAGCGAGATACCCCCTTTACTTTTGCAGCTATCGAACGTCGTTTCGAAAAGGACGAGAAGATTTTTGTTTCTATGGATATTCGGCCCATAACGGTGGACAGAATCAGAGTTCTCGATCCCATGCATGAGGTCGAAATCGTCAATCGCCTTGAAAAGCTGGCCTATAGTGTATTCCAGGAATTAAATCTGGAAACTTTAATACGTCTCGACGTGCGCATGAACCAGGATGGCGAGATGTTTGTACTAGAGGCCAATCCAAAGCCGGACCTTAAGGCTCCGACAAAGGAAAAAACCAGCCTGGTTTGCGCCAGCCTGGCGTCATATGGGATGAGCTATGAAGACTTGATACTTTCTCTATTTGCAGATCGCCTGGATCTTTATTTCAGTCAACGACGTGGCTCCGTTACCAGCCTGGCAAAATTATTAGAATGAATATCCTGTACTTTAATCGGAATAAATAAATATGACATCCGGGTACTCATTCCAACGGTATTTATTCGATTTTTTAACCATGCTGATGGTATCGGGACTATCGCTCTTTTTGCTTATATATGTGGGATTCGGTGAAGCTCAGCGTACATACGAACAGCTCCATTACGAGAAACTCGTCGCCCAGGGGCAAATAGTCCAGAATACTATGGAGAAAGTGCTCCGACCCGGTCTCCCGCTAAAGCAGTACGTGGGGTTTAGCACGCTGGTGGAACGAATTCTGACATCCGATGAATCTATTGCGGCGATCATTGCATATGACAGAAACAAGCAACCTGTTTTTATAAGCGGGGATAGTTCAGTTCCATTGCTCACCTCCGACGTGAGGCTCTCTGACGACGATGAAACAAGAGAATTAGCCGAAAAATATTTACAGGTTATCCTGCCGCTCAGTAATCGATATGAACAAATTGGTAGTCTCGCAATCACTATTCCACGTTTATTGATAACACAGCGTATCGCAACTAGTTTTAAACCCCTTCTGGCCATTGGCGCTGGCTTGTCATTGGTATTTT
>JBGMRM010000331.1:0-3282 GCA_048061415.1 Gammaproteobacteria bacterium
TATTTTAAAAGCAGAAGATATTGAATATCTCAGATCTGTCTATTTGCCTGAGAAAGAAGAGCTGGAAAGCCTGACCGGTAAAAAGCTAACGAGCTGGGACTATGGTAAAGGCTTGCTGGATCAGCACAGCTGAACCACAATTACACTGGGAATAACTAGATCACCTCCAGCCCATCTATAGCGATGTATTGATCTGAGGCGTTTTTGTTCTTCTCGCCAATAACCTCTATTGTAAGAACGTGTGCGCCCCTGGATAACCCGTTGATCGTGAATATCGGCGCAACAGGTATTTGCTCGCTGCTAAACTGGTCAACCTTGCCTGCCGGTTTCCCATCAATATAGACGCTTGCCATACCATATTCATCGGACCTGGGCCCAAACCAGGAAACCTGCTCGCCGATAAAATAAAAATCAGCCCTGGCACCCGGAACGTTGGATGTATGGATATCCAGCGCACTGAATTGATTGTTGCTACGGATGTGCCACTTTCCGGAATAGACAATGTTGTTCTTTGAGTCTTCATAACGAACAGGTCGTTTCAGCCTGATCCACGAGGCGCCTTCATTATAGGAGGCATAGGCTTCCTCCGGGCTTGCCGCAAATATTGTCTGGTCATTGGCATATGTCGGTGAAAAACGGATCAGCTTAAAGAGTTCGTTGGCAAGAATTAAATCAGGTGCTATTTCGGTAAATGAGTCCCCTTTGTCAGTTGACCTGAATAGTCCTCGCCCTTTGATACTGACCAGAATGGTGCCATCGGTAGCGAAATCGGGGGATATCCCGATTGCTTTAATGAGAGTCTTTTGCCCTTTACCGGGTATATTTAACTTCTTCCAGCTCTGGCCCTGGTTCAATGTGAGATATAAACCATCGGCTGTCCCAAAATAAATTCTGTTGTCTACGGCATATTCCGGCGAGAACTCGATGACTGATGTTCCGAGATAGTTGTATTCAAGCACCAATGAGGACAGCCCTTCGTTCCCTGGAAACCAATTTTCCCCTGCATCAGTTGACAGGTAAAAACCTTTCTTCCTTACAGCACCTGCTACGGTTCGGTCATCCCGGAATCCCGGTGAAACTTTCAATGACGAGATCCATCCTTTGTCGGCCTGCCAGGGATTTGTCCAGCTGGAGCCTTTATCTGTCGTTTTTAGAATGCCCTTGTAGCGAGTACCCAGAAAAACAGTTGCATCCGCCGAAAATTCCGGTGACACCGCTATTTGAGTCGCGAAGCTAAAATCAGGCCTGTCAAACAAGCGGTGTGCAAGTTTAGTAACAAAAGACCCCTCGTCAAAATTTTCAGTTACAAACTTCCAGTACTTTGGTGCTGCGATTTCATTTCTCGACCAGGCTGTTGAATTTTCCCCGGTTGTTAAAAAAGACATATTGGAAACTGAAAATATAACCGGCTTATCCCGTTTGTCACTTGCAACAGAAATATCCCACAGGTGTGTGCTCCTTAACCCGGCGTTGCGGGTACGCCATGTTTTTCCGGAATCCGTTGAAATATAGGCGCCACCATCATACGTGGCCAGTGCAACCAGTCGATCACTCGAAAATGACGGCGATACCGCCATACCTTCAATATTTCTGGCAGGGCGGGTTTCCATCTCAGTCCAGGTTTCACCTTTGTTGTCTGTTTTGAATAAACCGGAAAATCCCGCCACGAAAGCATTACCGTGTCTGGCATATTCCTGCGGTATTGCAATTCCAAAGAAATGGGGCCTTTTGTGTTCGTCTGCCTGACGGTTCTTTTTTAGTCCCTTGCTTGATTTTGCCCAGGTTTCACCGCCATCTGTAGAAAAAAAAGCGTATTCGTTCCACGTAGTAACAAAAATATCCACCGCACCACGTTCATTTTTAACGGTTTCTATAGAGGTGACATGTATTGCTTTATCGATATTCTCTAACGCAGGATATAGTTCTACATGGTTAAATGACTTCCCAAGATCAACTGATTTGTACATGCCGTTCGACTCTGTACCCACATAGGTAACATGAACGTTGTTTTCGTTTTCATGTGTGCGTGAAGATATTGCCGTAATATTTCCTGCCCCGGTTATTTCCCCGCGCCTTGACCAGTTGTTATATTCGTTATCTGAAAGATATATCTCGCCTGTATCAGTTCCTGCCAGCAGCCTGGTGTTGTCCCCGTCTTTTATAACTGAAACAGACGTGGCAACGAATACTCCAGTAGCAATCGGGCGCCAGGAATCTCCACCGGTTGTCGAAACAAAAAGACCAGAGCCCTTGGGAAGAGCTACCAGTGTTTGGTCATTAATATAGTCCGGTGATAATGTAATATTGTGTATGTTGAGGTTCTCCAACCCGGCACTAACAGGATGCCAGCTTTCGCCACGATCACTGGATCGATAAACCCCGTCACCGCGCGTTGAGACGAAGATATCGTATTTGTCCGGATCACCGGATGATGCTGCAACATGCGAGATGACGGCACTGTTATCCAACCCGCTTTCCAGGTTCTTCCACGTATAACCGCCGTCAGTAGATCTCTTTAACTCGTCCAAAACGCTTATAAACAAAGTTTGATCTTTGATATAGTCTGGCGATATGGCGATAGACTTAATGACATCATGCGGACTATGGGCGTGTGCGCATGTGAATAAAGCCCCTCCCAGGAATAAGGTGAACCCGATAAGCGCTCGCAACGTTATTTGTTCTGCATGGCGTACCAAAGCTTTGTCCTTTCTATGTTCGTGTCAAACTTGAAGTTAAGCGAATTTTACTCGCAAGTGCAATAGATCGAGAACAGCTACAGCATTTTCAGGACGTCAGCCTGTTGTTTTGGCGACTTCTGTCATACCGGCGTATCATTTCTCTGTTATGGCTGCTAACATTTTTACAATTTTAAATGACTTAAGTGAAATCTGGTGAACGAACCGGCTATGCGACGGATTAGCTCCAGGTACAAACCAGGGCGGCTTGCAAGGCGCTGGATGCGTTTTTGGCTGCGCAGGGGTGGAACCGGACCGATCGGCCGAATGGCCAGCCGGCTGGGTGCCTGGCCGGCTCCACCGCATATGGATCAGGTCTCTCTGGCATATCTGACGCCGCGCGGGTATATCGATGCGACAGCGAAGATTTATCATTCGGAGTTGCAGCTTGGACAGAATGTCTACCTGGCGCCCGGGGTCCTGGTGGTTGAAACTGCGGAAGGTGGCCCGGTAGTACTTGGTGATAAAGTGGCGGTCCATAGAAATGTAGTGTTCGAAACCGGGCGGCAGGGTTATATCAAGGTAGAAGCCGGGTCCAGTATCCATC
>JBGMRM010000332.1:0-3281 GCA_048061415.1 Gammaproteobacteria bacterium
ACGCACCCGAATTCTGGAATATCGACCATCCGCATAGAGTGGCAGCCCATTACCGAAGCTTTATCGACGCAGGATCGGATATCGTTTTGAGCAACACCTTCGGCGGTACGCGTTATCGCCTCAAATTGCACAAGGCACAGCATCGTGTCGCCGAATTGAATACCGCCGCGGTGGAAATTCTTGTAAATGAAATACAGGATTCCGGGCGCGAAGTTGTGGCAGCAGGCTCTATCGGGCCGAGCGGTGAAATCCTCGCACCCCTCGGTGACATGCAGGCCGATGAAGCGATAGAAGCATTCGCCGAGCAGGCGCTCGCGCTACAACGGGGTGGCGCCGATGTCATATGGATTGAAACCATGTCGTCACTCGAAGAGGTTGAACTCGCGGTAAAAGGCGCCGGTGAGGCTGCTCTGCCGATTATATTCACGATGAGTTTCGATACCAATGGACGCACCATGATGGGTGCCGGAGCATCGGACCTGATGAACCTCCATCAGCACGCCAGGCCCAGAGTCCACGCCTGCGGGACCAATTGCGGCATCGGCGCTTCCGAAGTAGTGGCGGCTGTGCTCAATATGAAAGCGGCGGTCAAAGAAACGCCAGACCCGGTAATAGTAGCCAAGGCAAACTGCGGTATTCCCGAATTTATCGATGGCGAAATAATCTACAGCGGTACCCCCGAAATCATGGCTGACTACGCCGTGATGGCGCGCGATGCGGGTGCGCGTATCATCGGTGGCTGCTGCGGTACCACAGCGGAACATGTCACTGCGATGCGCCAGGCGCTGGACAATACCCGGAAATCAGATCCACCCACGCTGGAGGATGTCAGCCGGGTACTCGGAAATGTGACCGCCGGCGCCAAAGCACAGGCGCGCGGTGAACACCAGTTGCCCGACAGGGCCGCAGCGAAAAAACGGCGCCGACGAATTAAACGTTGAATCGCGATGGCGCAGGCGACTGCGGAACGCTATTGTCGACCAGGCTGGATCCTGGGAAATTTTGGTGCGTCAGAGCTTCTTTAGTAAATTATTAATCATCGCCTGCGCCTGACCGGCATAAGACCCGTCGAACAGGTTGGCATGGTTAAGCAGGTGGTAGAGGTTATACAGGTCGCGGCGCTGTCCGTATCCCGGGTCTACTGGAAATACTTCCCGGTAAGCGCGAAAGAAATTCTCTCCCGGTCGGCCAAACAATTCCATCATCGCGAGATCGGCCTCGTGGTCACCATAGTAACAGGCCGGGTCGTAGATCACCGGCTCGCCGCTGGCGTCGGCCCCCTGGTTGCCACCCCATAGATCGCCATGCAATAACGACGGCACCGGGTTATAGCTGGAGAAAAATTCTCCGACACGTTGGTTTAGGCGCATACCCGTGTCGAACAGTTCGCCACCGTAACCGTTCGTTTCGGCGAGCGACAACTGGAAACCCAGGCGCTGCTGCTGCCAAAACTCTACCCAGTTACTATCATAGCGGTTGGGTTGTGGGCTTGAGCCAATGGTATTGTCGATCGCGAAGCCAAACTGCTCGCCTGTGTATCGATGCATTGCGGCAAGCCTGCGAGCGAGTTCGACTTCGTTTGCTCTACCCGTCAGCTCAATGTATTCCATTACAATAAAAGCCTGTTCGCCGGCGATACCACACCCAATCGGTCGCGGTACGCGGATACTATCGCTGTGCAAAATCTCGTCCAGACCCTGTAACTCGGCTTCGAACATCGGCAGGCGATCACGAATATTAGTCTTGGCAAAATAGCGATGGCGCCCGTCGCTCAGGCGATAGGCCAGATTTATGTCGCCGCCACCCACCGACTGGGCCTGGAGCGCGCCAATTCTGTCGCCGGTTTTATCGATCAACAGTTCGCGCACCACCTGCCAGTCGGAAGGGATCACAGGGATAACCGCCTATATTCGACAGCTCGCGACCCTTCCAGCTGTCCGTCGTCCAAACACTTAGCCTTTAGGCGCAGGCCCCAGTGGCCAATGGCCGCGGCCATGCATCTAACCGGCAAAATTTGTATCGAGATAGTCATGCCACCTGTGTCTGCGTATGGTATCCATCGCCTGATCCGCCATCATATCGGCGAGCCGATTCCGGTCGGGCGGCTTACGCTCGATGTGGGCGCCGCACATCGACTCTACCTGGCAATTGATACGGGTTAAGCGGCTGGAAATATCGAGTATGGATTCATTCTCTACCAAAGCTTGCTGCACCCGCCCCGCATAACGAAATTTCATGCGTCCGACCTCGGCCAGGTTCTGGCGCAGATTTGCTAGATCGCCAAACTTGCGTAGCAGGTTGGCCGCCGTTTTAACTCCGATATGTGGAATTCCCGGAATATTGTCTACCCTGTCCCCGGTCAGCGCCAGCAGTTCTGAAAATTGTTCCGGCTTTACCCCAAATCTCTTTTCGATAGCGCGATAGTCGAGTCGCTTATCGCCGATAAAAGTCCACCACAGATCGCCTTCGCGGATTAACTGCACGAGGTCCTTGTCGGCGCTCAGAATTACTATCGCAAGTTCGGGCGAGCGGTGCAGGGTCGCCAGGGTGCCAATCAGGTCGTCGGCTTCCCAGGTGTCGCTACTGACCCCGGAAATACCGAGATTTTCTATCCATTTTTGACACCAGTTAAACTGGCGTTTGAGTTCCACCGGCGCCGGACTGCGATTAGCCTTATATTCTGGGTATATCGATTTCCGCTGCGAATACCGAAGGCTTTCATCGAATGCGAAAACCAGCCTGCTCGGCGCGCGCTCGGTCAACAGCCGGTAGACAAAGTCGGTAAAACCGATAAATGCCTGGTTGGGTTGCCCGGCGCTATTAACCCGCTCCGAGCCGGCTGCAAACCAGGCTTTGAAAATGAAAATACTGGAATCGACCAGATACAGCCGCATATTAAACTGTCCACATAAAATCTATTGCCAGTTTATCGAAACCTGCAACAGTATATTTAAATGCCACACGGGTGTGGTTTTGCCAATTTTTTGCACTCGTTGGTCGCAAGAATACCACCGACAGGATAGATACGCCTTGTCATCTCATTACAGATCATTCATCCTCGGCGCAACAGGACAGGGACGGAAACCATTTAAACCGGACCTTGTTCTACATCAATTCATTTATTTAATATTCTGAACCAATATGTACTTTAGACAAATTCTGGTGACAGGCCTGGTGGTGCTACTGATCAACACCGCCAGCGCTTCAGAAGACCAGCAGGGTTTCAAGGTTCCCTTCTCCATGGGAAAGGGGAAAAACCTGTTCGAACAAAACTGTAGCGG
>JBGMRM010000333.1:0-3262 GCA_048061415.1 Gammaproteobacteria bacterium
GTTGCGGAGGTAAAGAAAACCGACGCGAAATCTGAGCCATCCAGCTTCTGGCGAAACGAGTCCGAGATATCGATCGGAGAGGTAACAAACCTGAAACCGCGCTCGCTCAACTCATACCAGCTCACCTCGGAGTCGTCAGGATCGAGAAACCGCCCTAGAATCGCATCGATTGTTTCGAGCCTGTGGAAACAGCTCGCTAATTCCTTACCACGGCTGACCATAGGCTCCAGCACCTCGGACAATTCGCTCATAGACGCTTTAAGGGATTCCAGAGCCTGCTTTATCGGTGGTGCATTTTGAATTCGCGACCACTCGGATTTTTGCGGAAACTGCCCCAGCGCGAGGCGAAAGTCTGCAACCGATTTAGTTAACTGATCGCAGGGTTTTACCAGCGCTTTCGAATCCGCGGCTTCGGCTACTCCGGCTTCCAGCGAATCCTTGCTCAGTAATTCCAGTTGACGCATATTAAGACTTTCACCGAAAAAGTGGCTGGCGATATCGGGCAACTGATGCGCCTCGTCAAAAATCAAAACATCCGCCTCGGGCAATAGCTCGCCGAAGCCTTCTTCCTTTAAGGCCAGATCAGAAAAATAAAGGTGGTGGTTGATCACCACCAGGTCGGCCTCCAATGCTTTCTTGCGCGCCTTGGCCACGAAACAACGATCAAAATCAGGACACTCGCTTCCGAGGCAATTATCGGCATTCGAGGTGGCGTAAAACCATAGCCGATCGTTTTCGGGAATACCGGAAAACTCACCAATATCCCCGCTGTCGCTCAAATTCGACCATTCCTGCAGGGCTGCAAACACCGAGGCCATTTCACGCGTTTGAAATTGCTTGTGTTTACGAAATTTATCGATACGAAACGGACAGCAATAATTACTTCTACCTTTCAACAGGGCGACTCTTTTATTGCCGACCAGTATTTTTCGGATTAAGGGTATGTCTTTATCGAATAACTGGTCCTGCAGGTTCTTGGTGCCGGTTGAAATGATTGTCTTTTTATCGCTGAGGAATGCGGGTACCAGATAAGCGTAGGATTTCCCGATTCCAGTGCTGGCTTCAATCAGGTAAGTCTTGCCCTCGGCTATCGCCTGGCTGATCAACCGGGCCATTTCCAGCTGGCTTTGGCGCGGTTCAAAATCGTCGATTGCTTCGCCGATTATCCCTTCCGGGCCCAGTACCGCGTCTACATCTGATTCGGTGGAAATTTCTGGCATCTTTATCCGTCCTGGCACTGCGTCCGAAGCGTATCGTTGGCTCGATCCAGTTCGGCGTCTTCACCGCTGTAGCTGAGCGACTGTTCAATCATATCGATACAGCTGTCGTAGTTCCTGTTATACCAGTAACTCAGGGCCAGGTAATGCCAGCTATAAGCGTTACGGGGTTCAATTTTGATGGCGCGTTGCAGGTAATCGATCGCCAGTCGAATACGATGCGGTGTTTAGGCGCTTGTGCGTTTATCTCTAACCGCTTTGGCCAGTTCACGCAGCAGCAGTTCAGAATCCTCCCATCCGATACAGGCATCGGTAATACTCTGGCCATAGGTTAAATCTCTTCCTGCTTCAATATCCTGCCGCCCTTCGACCAGGTGACTCTCGATCATAACGCCGAATATGTTATTTTGCCCAGTAATTAACTGATGACTGATGTCTCGACAGACTTCAAGCTGCTTGTGGTAATTTTTCTGGCTATTAGCATGGCTACAATCCACCATGATGCGCGGATTTAACCCGGTATTTTCGAGATTCTCGGCGGCTTCATTAACACTTTCGCGATCATAGTTTGGCCGGCTGCCCCCACGCAAAATAACATGCGCATACTCATTCCCAGTGGTGGCAAAAATGGCCGAATGACCCTGCAAGGTCAACGACATAAAATAATGCGGATTTAACGCCGCACCAATCGCATCGATTGCAACCTGGATACGTCCATCGGTCCCATTCTTGAAACCAACCGGGCAGGAAAGACCCGAAGCCAGTTCGCGGTGTCCCTGGCTTTCGGTGGTGCGCGCACCAATTGCACCCCAGGCAACCAGGTCGGAAATGTACTGGGGGCTGATTAAATCCAGGTATTCATGGCCTGCGGGTATCCCAATATTCGCCAGATCCAAAAGCAGTTCGCGCGCCTTGCGTACGCCTTTATTGATATGAAAACTTTCGTCGAGGTCCGGATCGTTTATCAGACCCTTCCATCCAACCGTTGTGCGTGGTTTTTCGAAATATACCCGCATTATAATCAGGAGATCATCCTTCAATTCGTCGCTCAGAATTTTGAGGCGATTGCCATATTCGATCGCCGCGTCGGTATCGTGAATCGAGCAGGGGCCGATAATCACTACCAGACGATCGTCTTTACCGTCGAGCACAGCGTAAATACCATGGCGCGTATCGTGCACAGTTTTTGATGCTATTTCTGTGAGCGGCAAGTCGGCCATTAACTCCCTGGGCGACAGAATTTCCTTGACGTCCTTAATCCTGAGGTCTTTGGTTTCGTACATTGTCATTATTGTTTCGATCCTGCAGCGGGTATTGGGGTTTAAAAACAAAGGGCGGTATTTTTCACTATTGGCTGTTTAATTACCAGCGTTAAATGAAGCCTTCAGGCTCTGCATTTCGCCGGTGCTGAGGCGAGGACCATATTGAGTCACTATCCTGGACGAAGCCATCGAAGCCAGGTTGCCCGACTGCCGAAAGCTCATACCCTGAGAGAGGCCGTAGAGGAAGGCGCCAGCGAACGAATCACCGGCGCCGAGGGTATCAATCGCCTCAACCGGACGCGGGTCTATATGGATCAATTCGCTTCCATCGTATAATAATGCACCCTTTTTACCCCGGGTAATGGCAAAGGTTCGGGCCACGTCTTTCATACCCTGAACGGCGGCGTCCAGGTCTTTTGTTTGCACGAGTTCGCAGGCTTCGTCTTCATTGGCAAATAGTAAATCTACACCCGATCCGAGCATATCCTCTATGCCCTGGCGGAAAAATATCACCATATTCGGGTCGGATAGCGACAGGGCTGTTTTAACCCTGCTTTTTTCGGCAATCTCTCGTGCCCTGATCGCTGCTTGCCGGGTGCCATCCGCCGATACCAGGTATCCTTCGATATAGACGTAGTTAGACCGCCTGATCGCACCAATGTCGATGTCATCGACGTTCAGGTCCGCGCTCGCACCCAGGAAAGTATTCATCGTGCGATCGGCGTCCGGGGTCACGAATACCAGGCATTTACCCGTCACGCCGGTATACGACTTGTCCAGCAA
>JBGMRM010000334.1:0-3262 GCA_048061415.1 Gammaproteobacteria bacterium
TACGGCAGCCGCACCGAAATCCGGCTCGAGTATCAATAATCCGCTGGCAAACGCCATAACCAGCATCGGCTTGATGAAGCCCATGGTATTGGTTTGCAGTTCTTGCGCGCGCCGTACCAGATATCCACTGAGATAAATGATCAAAAACAGCTTCGCCACTTCCGAAACCTGTAAGGTAAACACGCCAAAATTCAACCAGCGCGTGCTGCCATTGACCGTATATCCAATTCCCGGGATCAGCACAAAGGCCAGCAGGATGATCGTACCCAGCATCAACAGCATGCCGTTTTTATTCCAGAATGCGAGTGGGACCCTGCAACTAAACCAGACCACTACCAGGCTCAGCAAAATGCGCAGGAACTGCCGTTTGGTATAATAAAACGGGTCGCCGGTCAGTTGATCGGCAATACCAATAGACGCCGAAGATACCATGATCAGGCCGATTACAATCAGTATCAGGTATAACACCAGGATGCTGCGGTCAATGTCGGGCGCGAGTTCGAAGCTCGGCTCCGCTGCCCGTGCTTCGCCTCGTATTGCCTGATCGCTAGGCATCGAGCAGACTCCGCACCTGTTGCATGAAGTCATCGCCCCTGGCTTCGAACTTTTCATACATATCGAAGCTCGCACAGGCTGGCGCCAGTAACACGCAGTCACCGGGCTCGGCCTGCGCGTAAGCCCTGGCCACCGCACATTTCATGCTATCGACACGCTCGATACGAGTCGCCCCGCGCCAGGCCCGCTCGATAATGTCCGCGTCCTCGCCCATCAGCAATACGAGCTTGACGCGTTTTTCGATCACCGGGCGAAGCACACTCATACCCGCACCCTTGGACTGCCCGCCTGCGATCAGGATGATGGGGCGATCACGGCCTTCGATAGATGCTTTCGCCGCACCCACGTTGGTCGCCTTGGAATCGTTAATCCACTCTACGCCATCGGCCTCGGCTACCCACTGGCTACGGTGGGGAATGCCTGGAAATTGTTTCATCGCTTCGATGATCGCAGGCTTCGATATACCTGTTTCGTGCGCGAGCGCCATCGCGGCCAGGCAATTGGCCCAGTTGTGTCGCCCGGAAATTTTTAGCTCGTCTACGTTGAGCCAGGCTTCGTCCCGATGCGCCAGCCAGGTGCCATCGTCGTGGATCAACCCAAAATCCGCTTCCACCCCGGGGTTCAGGCTAAAGGTGATATCCGTGGCGTCGTGACGGGTAGTTTCGTCGTCGGCGTTACTGACGCACACCCTGGCCCCCTGGTAGATATGCAACTTGGCCTGAATATAATCGGTGTAGCCCGGATAACGGTCGAGGTGGTCCTCTGAAACATTGAGTACCGTAGCAACCCTGGGTCGAAGCGAGTAGGTAGTTTCGAGCTGGTAGCTGGACAACTCGAGTACGTACAAATCGACCCGCGTCTGCAACAAATCCAGTGCGGGGGTTCCAATGTTACCGCCTACGCCGGCCTGCTTACCATCGCACTCGATCATATCCCCGAGTAACCTGGTCACGGTGCTTTTGCCGTTAGACCCGGTAATTGCCACCACCGGTTTATCTGCCGCCTGCGCAAACAATTCGATGTCGCCGATGATACGCTTCCCCATTTCGGCTGCCAGCCTGATCTGCGACGCCTGGATTGACAGGCCCGGGCTCACCACCAGGGCATCGGCCCATTCGATCAAATCGGTATCGAGTGCCTGTTTTTTAATCTCCACCTTTGGGAACCGGTTTCGTAACTGCGCTAAATAGGGCGGGATATCGCGGTCGTCCTGCACTTTGCAGCGGTAACCAAGTTCCAGCAGGTAGCTCGCAACCGAGAACCCGGTAAGGCCGAGCCCTACTACCAGATAGTTCAGGTCTTCGTGTTGATGCTGCTGTTTACCCATTGATAGCATTACCGAATCTTCAAACTCGCGAGGCCGATCAATACCAGCACCACGGTAATGATCCAGAAACGAACGATGATTCTAGGTTCCGGCCAGCCTTTCAATTCAAAATGATGGTGCAACGGCGCCATGCGGAATATTCGTCGTCCGGTCAATTTAAACGAGGCGACCTGCAACACCACCGAAATTGTTTCGACCACGAAAATTCCACCCATGATAAAAAGCACCAGCTCCTGCCGTACAATGACCGCGATGGTTCCGAGCGCGGCGCCCAGAGCCAGCGCTCCGACATCACCCATGAATATCTGCGCCGGATAGGTGTTAAACCATAAGAATCCAAGGCCGGCGCCGACGATGGCGCCACAGAACACGACAATTTCGCCGACTCCGGGAACATAGGGAATGCCAAGATAGCTGGCGAAATTAAAATTACCGGTGAGATAGGCAAATACGCCCAGCGCACCGCCCACCAGAACAGTGGGCAGGATCGCCAGGCCATCCAGGCCATCGGTCAGATTGACCGCATTGCTGCTGCCGACGATCACAAAATAAGTCAGCACCACGTACATCCAGCCGAGGTCGAGTACTATATCTTTGAAAAAGGGTACGATGAGCTGGGTTTCTATCGGGAATTCTGCGGTATAAAACAATACCAGTGCCGCACTCAGCCCAATTACCGACTGCCAGAAATATTTGGTCGCGACCGACAGGCCTTTGGAATTGCCATAGACGATTTTCCTGTAATCGTCAATCCAGCCGATGGCTCCAAACCCGATCGTTACAAACAGCACTATCCAGACAAATCGCGAGCTTAAATCGCTCCACAAAATAGTGCTAACCACTATCGCAACCAGGATCAGGGCGCCACCCATGGTTGGCGTACCCGCCTTGATAAAATGACTTTCGGGTCCATCGTCACGCACGGTCTGCTCAATGTTGTAACTGCTGAGATAACGGATTAATCCGGGGCCAACGATGAGTGCTATCGCCAGTGCGGTGAGTACACCGAGTATCGAACGCAGGGTCAGGTACTGGAATACATTGAACCCGCTATGGTACTGGGTGAGATATTCGGACAGGCTATACAGCATGGTTAATACCCCCACCGCTATCGTGATTGACCAGTGCCTCGACCAGTTTCTCCATCGTGGCGCTACGCGAACCCTTAACCAGCAGATTGACTCCCTGATGGATTTGCGCAAGGATGCAGTCGGCCATTTCGCCAATCTGCTCGAAACAGTAGCCTGCATCGCCAAACTCCAGACTCGCGATGCAACTCATCGGTCCCACTCCGAAAAATTTTTCCACGCCGAAGCGCATGGCTGTGCGCGCGGCCTGTTTGTGCAGTTCCTCGCTGGCTTCGCCCAATTCGCCCATGTC
>JBGMRM010000335.1:0-3256 GCA_048061415.1 Gammaproteobacteria bacterium
CCTGTCTCCCGGGCGAGCCGGCCTATTGTGACAAGATTGGATCGCACGACGGATTTGATTTGCCGGCACCGTTGGGGCCAAGCAATGCAAAAAAATCGCCCTGTTCGACACGAAGGTCGATGCCCTTGAGTGCTTGCATTCCATTGGCGTAAGTTTTATGTAAATCGTTAAGTTCGAGGGCGTACATACATATTGGCTATCGGATAGTCAGGCTAGCTTAGGTATTTGCATGTATAAATCAAGCTGGCAGGAAAAGTCCATGGAAGTAACTTTTTCACAAAGTGTTCAGACTTGCAATGTATTAAGCCTCGATTCAGTTTCCCCGGCTATATTGTCTGTAATCGACAACAAATGTGGAGATCGAGATGAAAAAGTTCAACACTGTATTAACTATGACACTGGTATTAATATCTTCGAACCTGCTGGCTGATTCCAGCGAACGGGGACTCGGGGATGGCGCAAATAATATGTTTGTCGGCTATGGCAAGGTAATAGGTACTATTCCGATATACCGCCAGGTCAGGGTGTCTAACCCGGTGCGGGAATGCTGGGATGAACCGGTTATCCGTACCCAAAACGAACCGAAATCGGCCAGCGGTATGGCAGTCGGGGGAATTCTCGGGGGAATAATCGGACACCAGGTGGGCAAGGGTAAAGGGAAAAGGCTTGCTACCGCCATGGGCACTATTATCGGCGCCAAAATCGGTAATGATGTGGTGAACGGTCACGTCGAATCGGGTCAGGGCAGTTATACCGAATACGAAGAGCGTTGCGATGTACGCCAACAGGTGAGCTACAAGGAAGTACTGGAGGGATATCGGGTTACTTACCGTTACCAGGGTGAACAATACCAGATTGAAATGCCCTATCAGCCTGGCAAGCGCATAAAGTTGCGCATTCAGATTACACCTGTGATTTAATCGGATTCTCGCACTCACTAAAGAAGGTTCTAATGCGCGCTATAGTCATAGAAGACGATCTGGATATACAGGGCCAGATCGTCGAGCGCCTGAAAAGCGAAGGTTTCGCTGTGGATAGCGCCGACAATGGCAGCGAGGGACTTTACCTGATGCAGGAGTATCCCTGCGACGTGGCGATTATCGACCTCGGTCTCCCGAAGATGTCAGGCCTCGAAGTGATTAACACGCTGCGCAAGCAGGGAAGCAGTATACCGATCCTGATTCTGACGGCTCGCGGTCGCTGGCAGGACAAGGTCGAAGGCCTCGATGCCGGCGCCGACGATTACCTGGTCAAACCGTTTCACCACGAGGAAATGATGGCGCGCCTGCGTGTCCTGATTCGGCGTGCGTCGGGATGGTCAGATTCCCGCATAGTATGTTCACCGGTAAGCCTCGATACCGCGACACAAAGAACCTATGTGCAGGACAGGGAAGTCGATTTGACTGCCTTCGAATATAAGGTTCTGGAATACCTGATGTTACACGCAGGCGAGGTGATTTCCAAAACGGTGCTTACCGAGCATCTGTACGACGACGAGGCCGACAACGATAGCAATGTCATCGAAGTGTTCATTCGACGCCTGCGGCAAAAACTCGATCCAGACGAAAGCCTGCAACCGATTGAAACCCTGAGGGGAAGAGGCTACCGGTTTACCCTGACCCGTGCCGAACAGCCCTGATGGCTTTAAGCTGAATGGGGTCAATCAAGTCACGACTTACGTTTGTTTCCATGCTTGTGCTCGTGGTGTTTATGATTCTGACCGCGATAGCCCTGGAAAAGACAGTGGTGAAACGAGCGCTGCAGGCGGAAGAAGACAAGTTGCAGGTGTTGATATACAGCCTGCTCGCAGCGGTAGACAGAAACCGCACCGGGCTGAGTATAACCATAGCCAAAGAGCGTCTGTTCGAGAGTAGCCTGATAACTCCCAATTCGGGCCTTTATGCGATGCTATACAATAGCCTCGGTGAAGAAATCTGGCGCTCGCAATCAACGCTTAACCGTTTTCCCAAAGTGGGCAAGATCGAATCAGGCGAATGGCAATTTAGTAGTCCGGAATTCAATGCTAAGCTGTATTTCCGGCTCGTCTTTGCGATTCAATGGCCCAATGTGAATGATAAACTGGAACGCTACGACGTAGTCGTATGGCAGCAGGCGACCGAATATTTCAGGCGACTAGATCGATTTCGGCAAACGCTCTGGAGCTGGCTGATTGTGACCACCTTACTACTACTCATCGTGATGTATCTGGTCATGATGTGGAGTTTAAGGCCGCTAAAAAAAGTCGGCCTCGAAATCAAGGCGATCGAAGATCGGAAACAAACTGGTTTTGAGCAGAGCTATCCGCTGGAAATAACACCGTTAACGGAAAATTTGAATATATTATTGAATCGGGAGCAGTATCAGCGACAGCGATACCGTAATGCGATGGATGATCTCGCGCATAGTCTGAAAACCCCTCTGGCAGTTCTAAGCGGTCTGTCGGGTAGCGAAAAGAAAGGACTTGTGGAACTGGAAACACTACGCGAACAGGTCGACAGGATGAATCAAATCGTATCCTATCAATTGCAAAAGGCCAGCAACGTTGCCGGCGCCAAGATTAATAAGCCGGTCGATATGGTGCTTATCATCGCAAAAATCGTATCCGCGCTGGAAAAAGTATACCGGGAGAAATCGGTAGGCGTTGTGTCGGAGCTGCCCTCGCAAATTCTACTCAGGATGGACGAGAGCGATTGCCTCGAAGTAATCGGGAATTTGCTGGATAACGCGTTCAAGTATAGTCAAAGTCGGGTGGCCATTTACGCCGCGATGCTCAACGAAAATGAAATGGAACTACACATCGACGATGATGGTCGCGGGCTTGAGCAGGAAGAAGTCCAGCAGATCCTGGATCGAGGAGCGAGGCTCGATCAAACGAGCGAAGGGCAGGGTATTGGACTAGCGGTGGTAGCCGATATCGCCAGATCCTACAATTTCGAATTGAATTTCGATCGCTCGAAACTTGGCGGTCTGCGTGTGAGCCTGATTTTTCAGACTGCGTGAACCCGTTAGCTGAAAAACCTGTTAACTGAAAAACCTGTTAACTGAAAAACAATATCATCTGGCCACTGAGAGCCAGAGTCCGTACAAAATGATCGCGGCGCCTGGCAGGTAAATCAGTCTGTTGGTTAGTTTTTCCCAGGTTGTGGGCGGCTTTTGCCGGTCTCTAAAGTGAATCTGTTGCATATTAACCCTCCGTGAGCCTAAGGAACCTCTGATCTATTCGTGAACTCGCATCTTGAAGCCAAAATCCGACGCT
>JBGMRM010000336.1:0-3250 GCA_048061415.1 Gammaproteobacteria bacterium
CACGCCCCTTAATTTCAAACGTTTTGCTGATGTCTGTAACCACAATGACTGGCGCTTGGTTAGGCATTTTGCGGCTCCTTATTCGATTTTTATTTGTTCAGGGCTTCCTGATGCTGAGACACAGATATCGATGGCATCGTGGCGCCAGAATTCCTGATCGAGCTCAATGACCTCGTTGAACTGATCGAGAATGGCTCTCGAAAGATAAAGGCTTGGTGTACCAACTACGACACCCAGTGCTTTGGCTGGTGCTTCTGGCAATGCCGTTGGGCGCATGTTAATTTGTGTTCGGTGCTCAATAATGCCGAATTTTTCAGCCATCAAATCAGTCATAGATTGATCAAGGGAATAATCCAGAAGGCCTGGGCAGCGCTTCGCCTTGACATGAATTTGTTCGACCAGAACCGCTCGCCCATCGACTGTTCGCAGGCGGTTGATGATAAATATAGGGTCACCAACCGCACAATCCAGAAGTGTGCTGAGCCATAGTGAGGCCGACACTTCCTGCTTGGACAGGATTGTCGTGCCAGCTACCCGTCCCTGCCGGGAAACGCTTTCAGTAAAACTGGTATTGGCTGTCGGATCGTAATAGACGCGTGGAGGGGATACAAACCATCCGCGACGTTCCTCGCGAAAAACCAGGCCTTCAGCCTCCATTCTGGCCAGCGCCTGTCGAACGGTAACCCGGTTTATTGAAAATTCATCAGATAAAGTCCGCTCCGGCGGGAGTTTGGCGCCTGGGGCTAACGTTCCCGCCTCAATCATTGATGCAAAATGATCCCTGAATCGCATGTAGTATGGAATCCTCCGATCCCATGATTTTCGGGTTTCTTCTGGTATCGACCAGTGAATCGTTTGTGGTATAGTCCAGGCACTATTCATCAATCAACTTTACGAATAACGGCCCCACATGTCAATTAAGATAGTCAGGAAAGTCGTTACCGAAGGACGGGAAGGCTTTGAGGCATCGATAATTTTATGAATTCCTATGTACTGACCTTGATTGGCAATGCAGAATCGGCGCCGCTGGAACCCGTCCATATTGAGCGGGTTTTCGAGTGTCTGGGGTTGCCCGGTGAGCCAGAGTGGCTCGCGCCACGGGAGGCCTGTGATCTTTTTGTCGATTCCCGGTTAAGTGCTGAGGCTATCACAAAAAAGGCCAGGGATGTTTTAACCGGGTCTTCTATCGATGCTGTTTGCACGCCCATTAAAGGACGGCGTAAGAAGCTGCTTATTTCCGATATGGATTCCACGGTTATCGACCAGGAATGCATAGACGAACTGGCGGATGCGATGGGTATAGGTTTGCAAATTCGTGAGATTACTGCGGCTGGTATGCGTGGAGATATCGGCTTTGCCGATGCCCTGCGCAAACGCCTGAAGTTGATGCAAGGAATGGAAGATAAAATTCTAAAAAGCGTCTACGAACAGCGCATCTCGCTGAAAACAGGCGCGCGGACGCTGGTTCAGACTATGCGGCATCACGGGGCTTATTGTATCCTCGTGTCTGGCGGGTTCACTTATTTTACCAGCCGTATCGCGGCTCGATTAGGTTTTCACGATCATCGGGGTAACGAGTTAATTTTTAACCATGGAAAATTGACCGGGGAAGTCCCGAATCCGGTTCTGGGGCGCTCGGCAAAGCTAAACACCTTAGTGACAATGTGTGATGAACAAGGTTTAACGCTATCCGATGTGCTAGCAGTCGGTGACGGAGCTAACGATATTGAAATGGTTCAGGCAGCCGGGCTGGGTGTCGCATTTCATGATACGGGCAGCCTCAGAAAACAGTCCAATGCCTGTATCGAGCATGGTGACCTGACCGCTCTTTTGTATATTCAGGGGTTCCACAAGTCGGAATTCGTGCTGACATAGAGTTCAATGATTTGGGAATTAACGGGGGTGTTATTTCAGGAATAAATTTCCCTGTAAGCCTCGCGCAATAGATTCTTTTGCACCTTGCCCATCGCGTTGCGTGGCAATTCATCGACGAAAAACACCCGTTTCGGTATCTTGTAGCTGGCCAGCTCGCTCGCTAAAGCGCTGCTGATACTGGATTCGTCGATTTTTGCATCGCCTTGCTTTACCACGATGGCGGTGACTGCCTCGCCAAAATCCGCGTGTGGCAGGCCGATGACTGCGGATTCGGCTATTCCGCCGAGCCGGTCGATTTGTATCTCGATTTCCTTCGGGTAAACGTTGTAGCCACCGGAGATGATCAGGTCCTTGCTGCGGCCGAGGATATGCAGGTAACCGCGGTCGTCGAGCTTACCGAGATCGCCGGTGATAAAAAAACCGTCGGCGCGAAACTCTTCGGCGGTCTTTTCGGGCATTTGCCAGTAGCCACTGAATACGTTTGGACCACGGACTTCGATCATGCCGATGTTTTCAGCCTCGAGTTCCCGCGCCTCGTTTACTTCGGGGTCGGTAATACGAACCTCTACTCCCGGCAAGGGAAAGCCGACGCTTCCGGGTACGCGCTCGCCGTCGCAGGGATTGGAGGTGATCATATTGGTTTCGGTCATGCCGTAGCGTTCCAGGATAACCATGCCGGTACGTTCACTAAATGCCCGGTGCGTTTCCATTGTCATCGGTGCGGAGCCGGAAATAAACAGACGCATTTGCGCTGCCGTGCTGGCGTCGAAAGCGTCGAGTGCCAGCAGCCGTGAGTAATAGGTGGGCACACCCATCATCACCGAACACAGTGGCAGAATTTCCTGGACCTGCTTCGCATCGAAGCGCGGCAGGAAACGCATCGATGCACCGGCAACCATCACCGTATTGATTGCCACGAACAGGCCGTGTGTGTGGAATATCGGCAGTACATGAAGCAGGACATCGTCCCCGCTGAATTCCCACAGGCTGGCGAGGGTCTGGGCATTCGATGCCAGGTTGCGATGCGTGATCATAGCGCCCTTGGCGCGACCCGTGGTTCCGGAGGTATAGAGAATCGCGGCCAGGTCGTCGGATTGACGGGTGATAGTAGAAAATTCCGCAGCGGCTTCTCCGAGCCGATCGGCCCAGGTTCCACGCGTGCCGTCTGCCGAAAGCGTTTCCAGCCGCGTATTCGTCGTTTGCGCCACTGGCAGCAGTTGATCCCTGGCCTGGGTTCGGCAGACTAACAGGGCGGGGTGCGCATCGCCCAGGAAATACTCGAGCTCGCGTGGGGTATAAGCCGTGTTGAGTGGCAGAAATACCGCGCCGGCTCGAATCGTGCCCAGGTACAGGGCCACCGCGGCGATACTCTTGT
>JBGMRM010000337.1:0-3242 GCA_048061415.1 Gammaproteobacteria bacterium
GTGATCAACGGCGGTGCAGCCTGTTACAACATCTACCAGTGTGAGGATCTGGAATTCATCAGCCTCGGCGCGATTGAAACACATTTCTGGAAAAACTTCTGCGAGGCTGTCGAGCGGCCGCTCTGGATCGATCGCCAGTATGAAACGATGCCCCAACAGCTACTTATTTCAGAAGTCAGCGCGCTAATTTCGCGCCAACCACGTCACTATTGGGATCAAGTGCTGGCATCGGTCGACTGTTGTTACGAACCGTTGATTCTCAGCAACCAGTTGGCCGGCCATGTTCAAATAGAATCGCGACAGGCGCTTGGCGATAACGGTCCCGCCTATCCCGGCTGGATTAATGGCGCGCCGGTAGCAATCGACGAAGATTTCGTCGAGTTGGCAGACGGCAAATTGGTCCAATGGGAGAGTCTTTGACCCTCTCGCGTACTCTACGCCCATACGAGCGCCGCGATCTGTTTCAGGTTCCGAGGCCTACAGAAGAATCCAGTTTACCGGCAGCCTGAAAATGAAACCTCATCGCTTTAGATAGTAGAATAAATACTCTATGATTCTCGCTCACTGTATCGAACCCAGGACACGACCTTATCAGCCAAATGCAATCAGACGAATACCCAATGATCGGACCCGAGGATCCACCGCCGTACACGATTATCAATGAACAGGGCCGGTCCAGGATATTGTTGGTCGGCGATCATGCCAGTAACGCGATACCGAAAATACTGGATAAGCTCGGTCTAGACGATGCAGCACTCGAACAGCATATCGCTTACGACATCGGCACCGGGAAACTCATTCATCATCTATCACAGCATCTCGATGCGCCTGCTATCCTGGCGGGCTATTCTCGCCTGGTTGTCGATTTGAATCGCAGTATTGAGGATGCCAGCATCATGCCGGAAGTGAGCGACAATACGCCAATTCCGGGCAATCAGAACATGTCTGATGAACATCGGCAGCAGCGGATACAATGCTTTTATACACCCTATCGAAGGTCCATCGACAGGATGGTGCACCGACGCAAAGAACAGGACAGGGTACCCGTTTTTATTGCAATCCATAGTTTTACCCCCGAAATGGCGGGTTTTTTCCGTCCCTGGCATGCAGGTGTGCTGTGGGATAAGGACCCCCGTATCCCTCTGGCCTTAATGAAAAATCTACGCGCGCATCCCGATGGGTTCAATATCGGTGATAACGAACCCTACTCGGGTAAACATCTGGCCGACTATACGATCGACCATCATGCCGAAGCCACCGGTTTGCCGCATGTTTCAATCGAAATTCGCCAGGACCTGGTTAGCACCGAAGCGGGCGCCGAACGCTGGGCCACTATCCTGGCCGATGCGCTACAGGAGATACTGGCCGACCCGGAGCTTTATCGGGTTTGGCAGTCGGTATAGAAGCCGGGGCCAGGGAGCGCTCTGATCGCCTGCCCTGTTATCATCGAAGCAGGCTAGAGTAGAACAGCCTGAAGAGAATCCCACCAGGATTTAATCCTGTCTAGAAAACCAGGGTCTTTTACCATGATCATTTCGAATTCATGTTTCTGATCCGGATAGCGAACGAGATCTATCAGCGGCTTTTTCCATGTGGTCGTTTTACCGTCCGCCGATATTTCACCATTGCTGCTCTCGATTTTTGGCGCATGTACGATAACCGTTATGTACTTGCCAGCAAGCATCGGGCTCATCAGAGCCATGGTCATTTCCTGGCCAAATATTTCCCAATCGGACTGTTCCGGGTCATCGCGCCCGAAGTTGGAAAAATCCTGTGAAATCCTGATTCGGCCACCATCGAGTTCCTGGATCACAAACGGAAACTCGTACTTGTCATAATCGCCCTCGATGGCAATATTTCGAACTTCCCTGAACTGACGAAAATCTGTTACCCCGATATCGATACTGCAGTAGAACATACCGGCTTCATTACTTTTTTTAATAACAACAGAAGATATCAGATCGTTATCTTCCAGCTTGCCCTTATCCTTTATCGCGTTTTCACAGAAATTAGCGGATTCCCCACTACTTTCGATCATCGCGACGAGATTTTCAGCAAGCCCGACGGTGAATTTCATCCGGCCCGAACCATCCGGGTTAATCCACAGCTCCTCGGTCAAATCATAGCAGCCAGACAGGAGTAAGCTGGTGAATAGAACGAGGGTCAGGCTAAGCTTTTTCATAGGTGTCAGGGTTTTGGGCCATTCGACGATTACTCCATCTTAGATGCCCAGATCGCGAGTTTATGCATCATCGATTTTTGCGAAACCTGGTCTTCGGGGATGGGCTGTATCACTTTATCGTGCACCAGTAGCCGATAAATATAGAGGATTTTTTCACTGGACGAATCCGTCGGCTCAAATTCGACTACACCGCGCTTTTCGCCGTATTTCACGCCTTCGGCAATTGCCTTCCTGACCAGTTCTTTTTCATTCTTAAGCTTCTTCATGGGCAACCCCGGGCTTTTAAGAGCAAAATTGTCGGACCAGAGTCGATCATAGATTAATACGGCGCCAGGAGCCAGTCACCTCACTCCCCCATCGCTTCAGCCAGGGCGCCGGGCAGGTATCGATCACTGCAGCTATCTATACTGATTGTAAAGTGCATCCACCCAGTTTATTTTCGATCGAAATCCATCTACCAGCGTTTCAAATTTCTGCGGCAGTTTATGCGGCCAATTCAGCCCATATTTCTCCGGCCTGCAAAGCGGCGCCAGCAAGGACGCTGCCGACAGATCGGCCCGGGTAAACCGATCACCCACCAGAAACGCATGGTCCTGCAAATGACTATGCAGCCTGTCGATTGCAATTTCCAGTTTTTCCTTCGACCGCTGCGCCGATTCCTCATTAATATTCATAAACTTTCGCATCGCCTTTTTTAGTCTGGGAAATACGCCGAATAAATACAGCTTCCCGTACCAGGGGCCGTTTTGGCTAAAAAACGGGATCACTATGTCTGGATGCTCTAATAAAATGTGATAGCAACATCGGCGTACGTGTATGCCTATCTCGCGGTCGACATACTGCTCCCATTCCAGCGCTTCGTGTTTTAAACGGCCATTGGCCGGAGTCAGGCCTCGCGCTGGGAAGGTTTCATCCAGATAAGTGATGATGTGGTCAGATCCCTGAATCACCTCGTCCTCATGGGTCAGGATTGGCACCGATGATTCGGGCGCCATTTTCCTTGCTTTTGACACATGCAGACCCGGGATAAGATTCTTTATTTCATACTCAACCTGCTTGT
>JBGMRM010000338.1:0-3234 GCA_048061415.1 Gammaproteobacteria bacterium
GCCACCAAGGCAAAAGTGGTTGGTATCTTCAAGGAGTATAATGAAGTGATGCAAAAAGCCGGTCCTCCGTACCGCTACGGTTAATTGACTCTCCGTTCCTGGTTTACGAGGCGCATTTTATGCGCCTCGTATTTTAATCTATGCGAGACAGGTTGTGATGTCAGGTTTGATTTCTTTTGAAAATTTAAAACAGCGGGTCGAACAGGGCTCGATAGATACGGTGATTGTCGCCATCCCTGATATGCAGGGGCGACTCATGGGTAAGCGTATGCAGGCAGAGTATTTTATCGAAACTGCCTGGGAGGAAACCCACTGTTGTAATTACCTGGTCGCGACTGATCTGGAAATGAATACCGTGGAAGGCTATGCCTCGACCAGCTGGGCTGCCGGATACGGGGATTACATCATGCGACCGGATATGAGTACGCTACGGTTGTTGCCGTGGCTGGAAGGAACCGCAATGGTTTTATGTGACCTACTGGATCACCACCAACATACCCCTGTACCGCATTCCCCGAGAGCAATATTAAAACGGCAGGTTGAACGCCTCGAGAAGATGGGATTCCGATCGGCGGTCGCTACCGAACTCGAGTTCTTTGTTTTTCATGAAACCTACGATGAGCTTCGACAAAACGATTACCGTGGCATGACCACCATCAGTCCTTACAACGAGGACTACCATATTTTTCAAACCACCCGGGAAGAAGGCTTGATGCGCCAAATACGAAATGGCCTGCAGGGCGCCGGAATCAAGGTTGAAAATACCAAGGGTGAAGCCGACGCCGGACAGGCTGAGATTAACGTGCAATATAGCGATGCATTGCAAATGGCTGACAATCATTGCCTGGTTAAAAATGCGGTTAAGGAGATCGCGTTTTTAAATAATAAATCGGTCACTTTTATGGGCAAGTGGAGCCACAAAGCGGCCGGTTCGTCCAGCCATATTCACCAGTCGCTCGTATCCCTGAAGGGAGAGCCTGTTTTTCAGGACAAGAAAGCCAAATATGGTATGTCCGATACTATGAAGCACTACCTCGCAGGGTTGTTAACCTATGCCGATGACAATACCTGTTTCCTGGCGCCCTACGTCAATTCCTATAAGCGATTTATGGCTGGAACTTTTGCACCGACTAAATCAGTCTGGTCGATCGATAACCGCACTGCTGGATTTCGTATCGTCGGCGCTGATACTTCAAACGTGCGCGTCGAATGTCGAATTGGCGGCAGTGACCTCAATCCCTATCTCGCGATAGCCGGGCAGATTGCGGCCGGCATAGCGGGCATCGAGGCGAAGCTTGAACTCGAAGCGGAGTTTAATGGTGACGCTTACCAGGCTGAGCAGGCGCGAGGCATTCCGACCAACCTGGTTGCCGCCACCAAAGCATTAAGCGCCTCATCGATGTTACGCGAGGCTTTTGGTTCCGAGGTGATTGATCACTACGTGCGCGCCGCTGCCTGGGAACAGGAAAGCTTTGAGCAGGTAGTCACCGACTACGAAGTGAAGCGAGGATTCGAGCAAGTTTAAGCACGCTTGATTCGAGATTACAGATATGGAAAAAAAACCCCGCTCTGCCACCGATACTATCGCCGATTCCATCCGGCGGGATTTTGACTCGCTAACCCGGGCTGAACGGCAGCTGGCCAATACAATCGTGGAAAACTATCCCGTATCCGCACTAGGCTCGATTACCCAGGTTGCCGAAAAATCAGGCGTGTCATCGCCTACCATTGTACGCATGGTAAAGAAACTGGGTTTCAAGGGATTCCCCGAGTTCCAGACTGAACTCCGGCGCGAACTGGAAGCCAAGATTTCCGGACCCATTGCCAAGCACGATAACTGGGCGCAGAAGGCGCCGGATAGCCATATTTTGAATCGATTTGCCGAGGCAGTGATAGGCAATATTCGCCAATCGCTGGGTCAAATAGAAACTGAAAGTTTCGATGCAGCCTGCAAACTGTTGTCAGGTACCCAGCATCCCCTGTATATCGTCGGTGGCCGAATTACCCGGGCGCTTGCCGACTACCTTTTTCTTCACATGCAGGTGATCCGTAAAGACGTTACCCACATCCAGTCCATATCAAATTCCTGGCCGCATTACTTTCTCGATATAAAAAAGGGCGACGTACTGGTGATTTTCGACGTGCGGCGATACGAAAACAGTACCTTGAAACTGGCCGAGCTGGCGCATGAAAGGGGCGCGCAAATTATCCTGTTTACCGATCAATGGCGGTCGCCCGTGGAAAAATATTCCAAATTCTGTTTCAGTGCAAAAATTGTCGTGCCATCGGCCTGGGATTCGACAGTCGAGTTGTTATTACTGGTAGAAACATTTATCGCTGCGGTACAGGAATTGACCTGGCCGGAAACCCGTGCACGCATGGAAGACCTCGAAGATATGTTCGATCGTACACGCTTCTTCCGGAAATTTACCTAGGCGAATGCATACGGTCGCAGTGTCAACGACCGAGAAGTGCCTGATGGTTTGAGCGGACTAAATAAAAAAGCGTCATTCCGGACGCAGCGCAGCGGAGATCCGGAATCCATTAAAATGGCTTTTAGGTTAGTGACAGTTTAAACGAGAGAATTTATAGATTAGTAATGGCTAGAAATAACTGGGCTCTAGGGAGCGTAACCACCGGTATAGTTTTACAGGGCCTTGTGCGACATGGACGTCGCGCGCGAGCGCCCATGGATGGCTTGCAGCGCTCCTGTAAAACTATACCGGTGGTTACGCCCGGATAGTGGAGACTACCTCGGGTGGAAGCCCTCAAAACGCGCCGTGGATACATCCATGTAGGCTCATTTTCTCGTCCATGAGAAAATACGGTTTTGAGCCCTTCCACCCGAGGTAGTCAGGGCCAGTTCAAGCAACATGTTAAGGCAGAATTGCAGGTAATGATTTATTCTGCGCAATAGTGGGCTCTAAGGCCCGAATGACAAAATAAATATCTTACTTTTTATGGAGAGCAAAAAAACATGGCAACTATTCAGTGTATATCTCCGGTCGATGGCAGTGTTTATGTCGAACGACAAACCGCCAGCGCTGAAGAAATTCGGCAGGCCCTGAGCGCTGCTGTCGAAGCGCAAAAAACATGGAAAAACACGCCAATCGCAAAACGCCAGGCTCTGTGTAGCAAGGCTGTCGATGCCTTCGTTGCGCGCAAGGCTGAAATCGCGGAGGAGTTGACCTGGCAGATGGGTCGGCCCATATCGCAGGCGCCGGGTGAGATTGG
>JBGMRM010000339.1:0-3233 GCA_048061415.1 Gammaproteobacteria bacterium
ACCCAGCCTTTTCCCGCTGGAAATATGGCGGAATACATATTGAACCGGTTCACCCGCATCGTGTGGAACTGTGACGGGCAATATGTCGAAACAACCAATCTGTATCGATTGCCCTCCGCGAACCCCATGGTAAGCAAAGCTGCTTTCGAAAACCGCGCGCGCGGTGCCGATGGTAGCCCAGACCGATATATCGTACCTGGATGAAAGCCGTTCTACACCAGCCCCATGGTCTGAATGCTCGTGCGTGAGCAAAATTGCATCGATATCCTCTGGGGCAAGATCCAGTTTCGACAGGCGCAGTTCAAACTGGCGCAATGAAAAGCCGCAATCCACCAAAATAGTCGTCTCTTCGTAGCTGACCAGTGTTGCGTTGCCCTTGCTGCCGCTACCTAGAGACGCTATTCGCATAGATGAGCATCCATGGTTTATTTAATATACTGGTACAACAAACTCAAAAATTCGATTCCTTCAGTCGAATTTTCGACTTCACCGTCGGCTGTCTCTATGCTTATGCGCGTGGTTTCGTTTGTTTCCTCCGATAAAATCAGAGCGACCTGTTTTTTGACCGTTTTTGTTTCATTGGTAAAAAATGAAAAAAGCCCCGTATCTTCTACTTCTACATCAAAGTTGGTATTCACCAGGATGACACCCCTGTTGCTTAACCCGGTTTTATTCGCCGCCCTAACCACTTCAAAATTCATTCGGTCCAGCTGGTGCAGGGTTCGATTCCAGGTGCGGGCATAATTTCCTCGAACCAGCAGGTAAGACTCTTCCTCGACATAATCGGTATTGAATGACGCCCTGGAGGCAAAGAGCTTAACGTTTTTCAACTGCTGTTCGATCTCGGCGCGCCGCAAACCGAGGTAAATCATCAGGCGTGAAAGCATCTCGACTTCCAGTTCGCTATCTGGCTGGCGAAAATTCCACTGGTTATTATTATCGTCCTCGGTTTGCCGTGTCGTCAGGGTATAAGCCAACTCGGTACTGCGGTGAGAAATGTAGATTCGAACTCCCTGTCCCCCGCCATCTTTCGCAATTCGTGTCCTGAACTGATCCTGACTCGCCGATAAATCCTTGGAAGAAAATAACCTGGCAAAAAGACCCTTTTTTTCGTCCTGCTTACCTTCCTCGTTGAAAACCCATTCGGTCTCCATGATACCGATCACCGGCTCGTCGAGCGCCAGTGTAAACCCCTCCGAGGCCCAGAATTCCTTGATCAGCTGGTATAGCTGATCGACCGGGGCTTCCAGGCTAAGCCAGTAAAAATCGGCAAACCCTTGCAGTTTTAGCGAATCTACGTTGGCCAGAACGGGTATCTTTTTCCTTGAATCGGGATCGTTCGCTTCGCCGGAAAATACCGCTGGCAGTTCAAATGAAGATTCGGTCTCAACGTTAGTCAGATCGGGTGGAACTTCCAGCGGGGGTAATACCCGACTATCGAGATAACGTAAATCTGACGATGAACTGCCGCAGCCAGTCAGAATGGCCAGTATAATTGCGGCTAATATAGAGAAACGAGCTTTCATAAAGCACCACTGTCAATTAACGCCTGGCGTACCGAGCCCTGATACTCTTCCGCCAGAACTGTCATGGGCAGGCGCATATTGGCTTCGCCGAAACCCATTTGTGCGACCGCCCACTTCACCGGAATCGGGTTTGATTCAATAAATAACAGGCGGTGTAGACCGGCTATTTCTGCATCGACCCTGCGCGCCTCCTGTTCCTTGCCTTCACTGGCAAGCCGGCACATTTTAGCCATCTTCGCCGGGACTACGTTGGCAGTGACCGAAATCGCACCATGCCCGCCCCTCAGAATAAAGTCGCAGGTAGTCGAGTCGTCGCCAGTCAACAATGCAAAATCGTCGCTAACCAGTTTCCTGATATCGGCGAGACGCTCCATACTGCCAGTCGCTTCCTTGATGCCAACGATATTACTCACTTTTGCCAACTCTCCGACAGTCTCGGCAAGCATGTCGCAGGCAGTCCGTCCGGGGACGTTATAAAGTAACTGGGGAATATCCACCGCACTGGCAATCGCCTGGTGGTGTAAAATCAAACCTCGCTGGGCTGGTTTATTATAATAAGGAGTCACCAACAGGCACGCATCGGCTTTTGCCTGTTGCGCGCAACGGGTCAATGTTATCGCCTCGCTGGTCGAATTGGCGCCGGTGCCGGCGATCATCGGCAGGCGTTGGTTTATAATTTCCCGGCTGCGATGCAGCAGTTCGCAGTGCTCGTCTGGATCCAGCGTTGCTGATTCGCCCGTTGTTCCAGCGATGACCAGCCCATCGCTGCCTTCTTTTACGTGTAATTCTATTAACGCTTCCAACTGAACATAATCCACAGCGCCATCGCCTAACATCGGCGTCACCAACGCCACCAGACTACCTTTAAACATGCCGCACCTCTGCGCCGCTTATTAATACACAGCCGTGTATGTTATTAAAGACTGATATGAATGTACAAGCAATTGTCGCTGCTGGCATGTCAATGGGCGCTACCAGTGTGACATTTCACGATTTATCACTCTCGGAATCCTGCCTGGCTTGAACTCCATGGTGGGGCCAGGCTTTAATAATTGCATGAATCAGGGTCGCGAGCGGTATCGCAAAAAATACGCCCCATATACCCCAGAGGCTTCCAAAAAAAAGGACCGCGACGATAATCGCAACCGGATGAAGATTGACCACCTCTGAAAATAACAGGGGTACCAGTAAATTCCCGTCCAGAAACTGGATGAGTGCATATATTGCTAACAGATACCCGAATTCCGACGTGGCGCCGCCCCATTGAAAAAACGCGATCAGGGCAACGGGTATGGTAACAACTATGGCTCCCACATAGGGAATGATGACCGACAGGCCTACCAGCAAGCTGAGTAGCATCGCATAATTGAGCCCCATGAAAGCAAATGCAACGAAAGAAGTGAACCAGACGACAAGCACTTCGATAAACTTGCCTCGCACGTAACTGGCAATTTTTGCGTCGAGGTCTGCCCATACTTCCCGTGCCAGCTTGCGTTCATCGGGCAGAAAATTACCCAGCCAGCTTAAGATTAAATCCTTGTCCTTGAGGAAGAAAAATACCATCAGCGGCAACAGGATTAAATAGACGAAAAAAGTAATCGCACCTACTACCGAAGCCAGCGATAAGCTCAGGATCCGTTGCCCCATATTGTTTAATTCGGTGCGCACGAATGAGAACACTTCTTCCACCTGTTGGGTGGAAACAAA
>JBGMRM010000340.1:0-3222 GCA_048061415.1 Gammaproteobacteria bacterium
CCTGGCTTCTCCCAGAAACTCTCGTTGGGCCGGCATCTGCCCCTGCCGGCCTTTGCTAATCGACTCGCTGATTCGCAGGCGTGATCCGCCATACAGCCAGGTTCTATCGGTCAGGTTGGGTGCACCAATCGCGGGGATCGCGGCTAACAGGTATAAATGGATAGACCTGAAACTTCCGACGCCGCTGTTAGCGTCGCGTATTTTTCCCCATTGACTTCTCGGGTCAACGAAAAGTCCAAAAATATGCTGTAGGCCCATGATTTTACCGCTTTCTGTCGCCCCCAACTATCACCATTTTGCGCCAATTATTCGGGTTCTTTTTCAGGAGTTATTGACCTCGATCAATAACGGCACAAATAGTTACCGGATTATCTGCCTGCTTCACTATGGACGAGCCAGCGCATGGAATGTTGCCCTACAGGGATGGAACGACCGAGTTGTCGGGCAAAAAAAAGCCGGTCGGGAGGAGACCGGCTATAAATTGGTTTCTAAACATATAGCTTTCAGCGAGAGGCTGATTGCTAAACGTAATTTAGCATCCAAAAAAGCTGCTCACTTGATCTGGATCAAGTGAATTGAGTTTTTTTGGGAATATCTCGGAAAAAACTGTATGAATTCGGCAAGGAAATCGCGAATTGAGTATCCAGCCAATATAAAAACCTTATATTACCCGCGAAAATACCACGGTATTTTCCTTTGAGCCTATATAGTGGTCGAATACCATGCAAATATTGCGAATCAGCAGGCGTCCACTCGCCAGGATCAGGATTCTGTCGCGGGACAACTCTAGCAAACCGTCTTTTTCCATAGGTTTCAGGCGTTGCAGCTCGGATGCAAAGTGGCGTTCGAAGTCGATTTCCCAGAGTTTTTCGATAGCATGGATATCCAGTCTGAAGTGGCATATCAATTGCTGGATAATTTCCCGCCTTAAAATGTCTTCGGCGCTGGTTTCGCAACCCCGCTGGATCGGCAGGCGATTTTGTTGCAAGGTTTCATGGTAATTATTGAGATCGTTGGTATTCTGGCTGAAATGGTCGCCAATGTTGCTAATCGCAGATACGCCCATCGCGACCGAATCGCAGGCGCAATGAGCGGAATAGCCCTGGAAGTTGCGGTGTAAGGTTCCGCGACGTTGAGCGCTGGCTAATTCGTCGAGTGGTTTGGCGAAATGATCCATGCCGATATAAATGTAACCTGCCTTTGTCAGTCGTTTGATCGCCAGTTGAAAAATTGCGAGTTTTTCTTTCGGTGGGGGCAGGTCTTCCTGCTTGATGCGCCTCTGCGGTGGGAATCGATGCGGCAGGTGCGCGTAGTTATAAAGTGCGATACGGTCAGGATTAAGGTCGATCAGGGTCTCAAGCGTTTTTGAGAAGCGCGAAACGGTTTGCAAGGGTAATCCATAGATCAGGTCGATGTTAATCGACCGGTAACGAGAATCGCGGGCCTGATCGATTACCGCGCTTGTTTGCTCGATACTCTGCACACGATTAACGGCGCGTTGAACCTGTTCATCGAAATCCTGCACACCCAGGCTCAAACGGTTGAATCCGAGACTGCGAAGATGGCTGATAGTACAGGCATCGGTGGTTCTTGGATCGATTTCGATCGAGTATTCACCGCCATCATCGTGACGTAATTTAAAATACTGACCAATCTTGTTCATCAGCATCTGTGTCTGTTCGTCGTTTAGAAAGGTTGGGGTTCCCCCGCCCCAGTGGAGTTGTTCAACCACTCGGTCGGAATCAAACAGGGTGCTCTGTAGTTCGATCTCGTGAAACAGGTCTTGCAAATAAGGAACCGCGCGACCGTAATCCTTGGTGACAACCTTGTTACAGGCGCAGTAATAACAGATTGTGTTGCAAAAAGGGATGTGAAAATACAGCGACAGCGGTTTGGGAATAGGGTCGCCGTTGCTGCGCTTCGCCCACCGGTAATAATCGCTGGCATCAATTTTATCGGTGAATTGATTGGCAGGCGGATAAGAGGTATATCGTGGGCCAGACTGGTCGTAGCGGCTGATAAGTTCTGAATCGAAAGTTACTTCGTTGGTCATAGAGCAGGTGCATGAACATCGCTGTTGGAGTGGATACAATAGATCATTTGAATTTGGCGGGGTTGATTTAGATCAAGGGGGCCGGAATTATCTCATATCGCAGGCAATAATGACTGGATAGCCGTGCTTCATGATTCAGGCGGTGCACCGCCTTCTTCGGTGCGCCTGGCGACGAATGCTGCCAGTTCCTCGGTCACGCCTGCTTCCATGGGTGGTGCTTCGAACTCCTGCAATATCTTTTTCCAGATGCCATTCGCGCGTTGCGTAGCGGTCAGACTTCCGTTTTCGGTCCAGCGGCCGAAGTTACTCCAGTCCGATACCAGGGGTTGATAAAAAGCACTTCGGTAGCGCGCCAGGGTGTGCTCACAACCGAAAAAATGCCCGCCTGGTTCGACGCCGGCAATCGCATCGAAGGCCAGTTCCGCGTCGTCGCTTTTGAGTGGCTGAAAAATCTCCGCGAAACTTTGCAGGGTCTCGATGTCGAGAATGAATTTCTCCATCGATGCGGTGAGGCCGCCTTCGAGCCATCCTGCCGCGTGGATCATCATGTTGACACCGCCCAAAATACTGCCCCAGGCCGACATCATGGTTTCGTACACGGCTTGCTCGTCGGGTGCATTCGATGCCGTGGCTGCGGAACCACGCCAGGGCAGGTTGATATGCCTGGCTAATTGCCCGGCGCCAAAAGCGGCCTGGACGAATTCCGGTGTGCCAAACGCCGGCGAACCGGATTTCATGTCGACGTTAGAGGTGAACGAGCCATAGACCACTGGCGCACCGGGGCGAACCGCCTGCGCGAGGGTGATACCTGCCAGTGCTTCAGCATGCTGTAATACCAGGGCGCCCGGCATGGTCACAGGGGCCATCGCGCCCGCCAGGGTAAATGGCGTGATCACCGCAGCCTGACCCGCTTTGGCAAAATCGATGATGCCCTGGCACATGGGTATGTCGAGTTGCCGTGGTGAGTTGGTATTGATCACCGTATAGCAGTGGACCTTTTCTGAGAATTCGGATTCGCTGAGCCCACGTGCTATACGAGCCATGGCGAATCCATCACGTACCTGCGGGGTGCCGCGTGAAAAAATAAAAAGAGGCTTCTGACTCAATCTTAGCTGACTTTCGGTGGTATGCAGGTGACGAATATTGAGTGCAATATCCTGGGGTTCTAC
>JBGMRM010000341.1:0-3212 GCA_048061415.1 Gammaproteobacteria bacterium
CCACCTTGCACACCTTGTCTTCGGGTACCTCCATGCGTTCTGCCAGTTCTTCGGGTTGTGGCTCACCTCCGAGTTCCTGCAACATCTGGCGTGAAATACGATTCAACTTGTTGATGGTCTCTATCATGTGTACCGGAATACGAATGGTTCTGGCCTGGTCTGCAATCGAGCGGGTTATCGCCTGGCGAATCCACCAGGTTGCATAGGTTGAAAACTTGTATCCTCGGCGGTATTCGAATTTATCGACCGCCTTCATCAGGCCGATATTACCTTCCTGGATCAGGTCCAGGAATTGCAGGCCGCGGTTGGTATATTTCTTTGCGATCGAAATGACCAGGCGCAGGTTCGCTTCGATCATTTCCTTCTTTGCACGCCGCGCCTTGGCTTCGCCGATCGACATCCTGCGGTTGATCTCCTTGATCTCGTGGATCGATAGATTGGTTGTCTTTTCAAGGTTCCACAGCCGCTTTTGATAGCGGATGATTTCATCCTTGCTGGCCTCGAGCGCGGCAGAATAAATTTCTCCAGCCCCGATATGCGCATCGATCCACTTCAGGTTGGTTTCATTAGTCTTGTACGATTCGATGAAAACCTTGCGTGGCAAACCCGACTGCTTAACGCAGATATTGAGGATGGTGCGTTCGTTGGTGCGAATACGGTTGATAACACCCTTTAAATTAGTGCCGAGCCTGTCGATAAAAAGCGGCAGCAGCTTTATCTCCATCAATTCTTTTACCGCTTTACTCATATGCCGGTCGTAGGCTTTTGCGTCGCTGTCGGTAATGGCTGTCATTGCCTTGCTGAAGCTGCGCTCGATTTTGCGGAATCGTTTTTCGGCTTCCTTCGGATCCGGGCCGGTATCTTCGACCTCGTCGTCGTCGTCATTATTCTGTGCTGCGGCCGGCAGCGGAATCGCGTTCGGGTCTTCGTTCGGGTCGACGTATCCCACCAGCAGGTCGCTCAGTTTGCTTTCGTCTTCGCGCACCGCATTATATCGTTCGATGATCAAGGCCATGGTGTCGGGAAAACGAGCGAGCGAACTCATGGCCTGGTTTAGCCCATTTTCAATACGACGCGCTATTTTTATTTCGCCTTCGCGTGTGAGCAGCTCGACGGTACCCATTTCACGCATATACATACGCACCGGATCGGTGGTACGGCCAAATTCGTTATCGAGCGAGGCCAGCGCGGCGGCGGCCTCTTCGGCGGCGTCTTCGTCCGGTTCGGTTTCGGTATCGTTGAGAATTTCGTTGCTTTCGGCAGGAGGCGATTCATGGACCTTGATGCCCATGTCGTTGATCATGCGAATGATATCTTCGATTTGTTCGGGTTCTACTATGCCTTCTTGAAGGTGGTCGTTGACCTCCGTGTAGGTGAGAAATCCCTGCTCTTTACCTTTTGCTATCAATTCTTTTAAACGTGACTGCTGATCTTGATCCATAGTGCCTCAAATGATAAATACGATAATGCAGGCTAATCCCCCAGTATATAAGACTTTTTCACCGTTTTCCAAGTCCGGGCGGGGGCAATTTAGCGTTTTGTGAACAATTGTTTATGTTCCTGTTTTTCGGCATCGGAAAGAGGCTCCCCAGATTGCAGCTTTTTTATTAATCGTAATTTACGGTCGTCTATATATTTTTCCTGTAGCCGTTGTAAACAATCCTCGAACATCAACTCCATACTTTGTTCGTCATCCATCGCCGGCCGCATCGCAGCGAGCCTGTACAAATGAGCCTCGTGCTCGTTTCCACGGAACCGATCGAGCAGGTTTTGCGGGGTGATTCCAGGCACTTCTTGGATATGATCGAGCAATTGAAGTAACAGATCAACACCGGCGATATCCGCTTCGGCTAATTCATGGTGTGTTCCGGTATTAGCGGCAAGCGATGGTTTTTGTAGCAGCAAATTGATCGCCAGGCGGGTAGGGGACCAGTGTTGCTCGGGCAGCCTGGGATTCGCGCCGGATGAGCGCTTTTCTTCACCCAGGATCTTGAGCAGGCGATTATCGAGTTTGACCGAAAGCTGAAGCTCGACCTCACCCAAAATTTGATCCTTCAGGCTTTGCAACGGGATCTGCGAGAAATAGGGCCGCAGCCTGTCGAGAAACTGGGACTTTCCTTCCAGGGTTCGTACATTGCACTGCGATAACAGCGTCTCGAACAAAAACTCGGTTAAGGTGGACGAATTGTCGACCGCCTGTTGAAAATGCGCTTTGCCGTGCTCGCGGATATAAGTGTCAGGATCGTGTCCTTCGGGCAGGAACAAAAATTTCGCCAGGCGCCCTTCGCTGAGCGACGCCAGGCTTTGTTCGAGCGATCGCCAGGCTGCTTTTTGGCCAGCGCTGTCACCGTCAAAGCAAAATACCAGGGTTTTGCTCACGCGGAACAGTTTTTCTATCTGCGCATTGTTGATCGCGGTGCCGAGGGTCGCTACCGCTGTTTTAACACCGTGTTGCGCGAGCGCGATAACATCCATGTAGCCTTCGGTTATGAGTATCTGGTCGATCTGTTGAACCGCTTTTTTCAGTTCGAACAAACCGTAAATTTCGCCACCCTTATGAAATACCGGGGTCTCGGGTGAATTTAAATACTTGGGGTTGTCTTCGGGGTCGATCACGCGGCCGCCGAAGGCTATCGTGCGTCCACGCCGATCGCGGATCGGAAACATCAGTCGCTTACGAAAGCGGTCGTAGTGCTGGCCGTCGTCTTTCTCGACGATCATGCCGGCCTCGGACAGGGCCTTACGCTCGCCCGGCAGATTGCTCCACCCGGGCGGTGCGAAACCGATCGAATAATCGCGCGCTGTCTCGCTGCCGATGCCACGCTGCCTGAGATAGTCGATGGCATCCTGGTTTTGTTTGAGCTGGGCCAGATAAAATTCGCTGGATTGCTGCAACACGCTGTATATCGGATCGAATCCGTGATCCGACTGTAGTGGCGCCTGTCCGCGCTCATAGGGGACTTCGAGTCCGGCCATATGCGCGAGCGATTCGATCGCTTCGACAAATTCCATATGCTCGTAATCCATCAGAAAGCCGATCGCGTTACCGGATTGCTGGCATCCGAAGCAATGATAAAACTGCTTGTTCTGGCTGACCGAAAACGACGCCGTTTTTTCGTTGTGAAATGGACAACAGGCCCAGAACTCCTTGCCCTTTTTTTTCAGCGGGACGCGGGTATCGACCACTTCGACGATGTCGTTCCGATTAAGCA
>JBGMRM010000342.1:0-3210 GCA_048061415.1 Gammaproteobacteria bacterium
TCATCAATTCTGAAATCCGCACGTCGTGCAAATCGGCCCCATGCGGACCCATGCCGCCGACTATATCGCGTTCCGACAAAATTCCGACTATCTGGCCGTTTTTATCTTCGACGAGCAGTGCACCGATTTGTTTCTCAGCTAATACGGTAGCTGCATCGGCGATACTGTCGTTGGCCTTTAGCCGGTAAACATCGCTGCCCTTGTTACGTAACACATCTGCTAATTTCATATCCTTCCCCCTATGCCCCGTTTCGAAGATACTGTTAATACCGATTTTTTGGACGAGTTTCAATATCGAATAGGTTATATTCGCCATTTTACCCTGTTGTTGGCCGACCTGCTATGACTGGATACCGAATGTGACGCATCGACTCAGGCTCGATAAGGCACTGCGTGATCGAATCGGCGCGAATTTAATAAAATTCGAATACCGACAGGCCGAAATTGGAAATAAAATCCACGCGGCGGTTGCGGTGACCCTGGTTGACTGCCGTACCAGGGCTGGAATAGGTGATCTGACCCTCGACCCGGCGAATGTTGAGCAGGCAGCGGTGATACTCACCACGCGCTCGACCAGGCTAAAACACCATGCCGGCCAACGCGCATTCCCTGGAGGGCGCATAGACGAAGGCGAAGCACCCGAACAGGCTGCACTACGGGAACTGGAAGAAGAAGTGGGGCTAAAACTCCTCCCCGGTGAGGTCCTGGGCCGACTGGATGACTATGTGACCCGTTCCGGATTCGTCATCACGCCAATCATCGTATGGGGCGGGTGCGATACCAATTTGAACGCAAATCCCGATGAGGTCGAGTCGATTCACCGTATTCCTCTGAGTGAATTGATGCGGGAGGATGCGCCGATACTGGAATCGATTCCCGAAAGCGAACACCCGGTATTGAGAATGCCACTCGGTAATGACTGGTTAGCCGCGCCAACCGCAGCGATAGCCTATCAATTTCGTGAAGTGGGGATCCTGGGCAGGTCGACTCGGGTCGCGCACTTTGAGCAACCTTATTTTGCCTGGAAATAAAGTTAATCTAAATTCTACGATTTAGCTTATAAGTAATTGAAATCATGAATAAAATCACCACTTAGATACCACCCCGGTGCAATACGGGGGGATTGTTTTGCCGTTCAGGCTTGCGACATCAAAAAAGATTTCAGGTGGGGTAATACGCGGTCGGAAGCTTCGATCAACAGCGCGTGTTTCAGCCCGTCCAGGATGACCAGCCTTGAATCGGGCAGTTGCTGGTCGATCAATCGATTCAATCGTGGGTTACAGCCACCGTCGAATTCGCCGGTCAGCACCAGGCAGGGGCAGGTTACCTGCTTTAGCCAGCCGATCATTTCGGTTTTGGCGTAAATCCAGAATACGCTCAGGAAAACATCTGCGGGTGTATCCCTAACCTGCTGGAGACGGGTTTCGATCACTTCCGGGTGCGCGTCGATAAAAGCGTCGGTAAACCATCTATCGACGAAGGTGCTGAGCACCGGGATAATGCCCCTGTGTTCCATCGCATCGCCAAGCGCCTGTAGTTTCGCCCTGTCCTCATCGTTGCGCCCGGCCGCAGTGCTGAGCAGGCTCACGCTCAGGGTATGGCCGGGGTAGGCGCGAGCGTAGGCAGGACCGATCATGCCGCCGAGCGAATGGCCGACCACGTGAATTTGATCGTGATCCAGTTTAACCCGCAAGGCTTCGAGGTCAGAGACCAGGTCGTCGAGTGTATAAGGTGTTGGTGGTACGGGACTGTCACCGTGACCGCGCAGGTCGTAACTCACGCAGGTGAAGTGGTTTTTCAAATCACCGATGAGTTCATCCCAGGTAGCTTGCCGCGAACCGATTCCATGCACCAGGTACAGGGCAGGTCCCTGACCTTCGACGCGATAGCTGACATTTACTGCGGGCATCGGTGAACCTCTTTAAACGGTTTTCTTAAACGCCGTTACATTATCGGTGAAGTGCGGCATGACTTCTTCGGCAAAGCACTGAATAGCGTCGAGTACTTCACCCTGCTCGACGCCGAAATTCATATTCAGTATGAACCGATCGACCCCGGCCTCCGCGTAAGGCGCCAGCTTATCGATCATTTCGGCAGGCGTACAGATGCTCAGGTTTTCCGCTGTCTGCTCCAGCGTCATTTTCCTTGGCAAGGGTTTGATCATCCCGTTTTCGACGATGCCCGGGCCGGTGAACACATTGTCGAAACGCGAGTAATAATCGTGCGCCATGGCAATTTTGGCCTGACGATCGGCATCGCTATGCGACAGAAAAGCGACTCGCGATAGCGACAGGCTCAGGTGCTCGCCCTGTTTGCCGAGTTCGTCCCTGCCTCTGGTAAAGGCATTGACCTGATCGAGCATGTGTTGATGGTCGCCCGACAGGGGTGTGGTCTGGATATGGAAGCCGCGTTTGGTGCAATGATAAATCGCTTCGGGTGCCAGCACCGCCATCATGATTGGCACCTCGGATACCGGTCGTGGCATGATGGTCAGGGGTTCGAACTGGTAATACTTGCCGTCCAAGGAGACTTCCTCCCGGCTTAGCAGGGCCTGCAGCAGGTCGAGTGATTCGTCAAACTTTTCACGGCTGGATTCTATTGGAACTCCGAGCCGCTCCATTTCGAAAGCAAAAGCGCCACGACCGACGCCCAGCATCAGGCGGTGATCGGTGAAGATGTCTGCACAAACCAGCTCTCCCGCAAAGATACGCATATCGTGCAGGGGCAGGACCGTAACCGCGGTGATAATTTTTACCCGGCTGGTTTCGCAGGCGATCTTCACCGCGAATTGCAGCGGTGCGGGCATCATCAGAATATTAATTAAATGGTGCTCGGTGATCGAAACCGAATCGTATCCGCAGCGGTCTGCCGCCCGGGCCTGCTCCAGCATATCCCGGTAGGCGCGGTCGCCGCCGTAGGATTTGTCGGGGTAATAGGCTGAGAGCTGCAGGTTGAATTGCATCGAGCGGGTCCTGATTATCGTGTGTTTAAGCCAATTTTAGTTCTTGCTTCGTCAGGCCCAACCACGCGCGCTCCGAGGCGCTCGATAATTTCTACCGCACGTTCTACCAGCATGCCATTGGTGGCCAGAACACCCTTGTCGAGAAAAATATTATCTTCCAGACCCACCCGCACGTTGCCGCCGAGTAAAATGGCCTGCGCCACCATCGGCATTTCCATGCGCGAGATGCCAAAACCGGCCCAGATCGC
>JBGMRM010000343.1:0-3208 GCA_048061415.1 Gammaproteobacteria bacterium
GTGATCAGCGAGCGGATGGAGCAAAATTTAATAAAGCTACATGAACGCGCCGTCGAGTTGCTAGATGCCAGGTATGGGGTCAAATCTTGACTCCGGCAACATGAATTTAATAAATTCATGTTCTTAAACTACATGGCAAAATTCCGCGAATACCAATCGAAGACTACTTTACTATCAGGTAATCAATTGGGGTGAATTGATAATGTATTAATTCAAGACTTGACCCCATTACGGAGTTGTGGAGTGTGGCAAATAGGTTTAAGTTAGGCGGGTAAGCAATATAAATTAAGCCGTTGTAAAAACGGTACATAATCATAGAGGAGTTCGTAATGACTACCAAAACTGAAGGCAAGCGTCTGTCGGCTATCAGTCGGCGTCGATTTTTGCAGGCATCTGGCGCATTAGGCCTGGCTACAGCGGCCGGGAGCATGAGCGAAATCGTATTTGCCCAGGGCAAAAAAATATTGAAAGTGCGCAGCTACGCAGATTTGCGTAGCCTCGATCCGGCATTTTCACAGGGCGTCGTAGATGAAGAAATTCAAAGCTCTATATACAGCAAGTTGATCCAGTACAAGCCGGGTCGAGAATGGGGGTATCAGCTTGATGCCGCAGAATCAATCGAGCAGGCCAACCCTACCAGCATCAAGTTTAAACTCAAAAAAGGCATCATGTTTACCGGCGGTTTCGGAGAAATGACCGCAGAAGATGTCAAATATTCCTACGAACGCATCATCGATAAAGACCTCAAATCGACCAATACACCGGACTGGGGAACGCTCAATACAGTCACCGTCAACAGCAAATATGAAGGTACCATCGAATTTGCCGACCCCTATCCGCCAGCCTGGAACATCGCGCTACCTTATATCGTCGGTAATATCATCAGCAAAAAAGCCTGGGAAAAAGCAGGCGGCAAAGTCAATACCACGACTCCGAGCGTGTCGGGCCCATACCTGCACAAGGAATGGCAACCGAAACAAAGAACTATTTTGGCGCGTAACCCTGACTGGCACGGTGGGTCCGCTGAATTTGACGAAATACATATCTTGCCTATCGACGACGAAAACTCGGCTCAAATCGCCTATGAAGCGGGCGATATCGACTATACACGCGTATCTTTGGGTTCGGTCGGCAATCTCAAAGCGTCTCCACCAGCCAATTCAACCATCGAAGAATTCCCGTCATTGTTTTACGTATGGGTAGGCATGAATGTCGAAAACGAGAAGCTGTCAAATAAAAATTTGCGAAAAGCCATACAATACGCCATCGACGTCCCCTCTATTATGGAAGCGTCTTATTTTGGCGCGGCGAAACCCTCGACCGGTATCATTGCCCCGGGTCTGATCGGTCATCGTGCTAAAGGCCTGGTGGCGCCGGCGGCTGACTTCGCAAAGGCCAAAGAGTATTTGGCTGCGGCGGGTATGTCGGGTGGTACCAGCGTCACGCTCGACATATTGAATAAACCGACGAATGTTACGACCGCACAGATCATCCAGGCGAATTTGGGCCAGGTGGGTATTAAAGTCGAGGTTAATCTTCACGAGTCGGGTGCGTTCTGGTCGCTCGGAGATGCCAGCGCCGGTGAGCGATACAAGGACATTCAGTTGATTTTGAATCGTTATTCGATGGCGCCGGATCCTTCCTATGCCACGGCCTGGTTTGTGACCGAGCAAAAAGGAATCTGGAACTGGGAGCGCTTCAGCAACGCTGAATTCGACAAGCTCGAAGCCGCGGCAAAAGCCGAAACCGATAATGGAAAACGCGCGCAGATGTACGAAAGAATGCAGGATATCATGGAGGAAAGCGGCGCCTACCGCTTCATCACCCACGAAGCCACACCTGTGATTTACAACAATTCGATAAAACCAGCGTTTAGACCGGACGGCTTGCCGCTGTTCCGCTATTTCGCCAGCGCATAACAGGAGTGTCAGCAAGGCCTGGATCGCCAGGCCTTGCCGTATCCACAAAAACACCCTGAAGGAGTACACCATTGTTACTCTATCTCGTTAAGCGAGTCTTTCTTGGAATTCTGATAGTCGTACTGGCGGTTACCCTGCTGTTTATCATGATTCATCTGGTTCCCGGGGACCCGGCCAGAATACTGCTGGGACCGCGGGCCACGCCCGAAATGATCGCTAATATTTCACAGCAAATGGGGCTGGATCAACCGCTTCCGATTCAAATACTTAAATTCTTCGGTAACCTGCTTCGAGGCGACATGGGCATGGACGTGATCACCAATCGCCCGGTGGCGGCCATCGTTTTCGGCCAGCTCCCTTATACGCTCTGGTTGATTTTCACCGCTATTATCGGGGCGATGCTGATCGGTATTCCGCTGGGTTGCTACTCTGCACTGCATCGTAATTCGATGGCCGACCGGATCAGCGGTATTATTTCGGTTGCCTGCATCACGGCCCCGGCATTCGTGGTCGCGCTGTATTCACTATTGATTTTCGCGGTCACGTTAAAATGGTTTCCGGCGGTAGGCGCAGGCGACAGGGGCGATTTCTGGAGCCAGGTATCGCACCTGGTGCTACCGGCATTCGCGATTGGCCTGTCCTGGGTCGGCTATCTATCCCGGCTGGTTCGAGCCTCGATGCTGGAAGTACTGGGAGACAATCATATTCGTACCGCCCGCGCTTACGGATTACGTGAAAATACCGTGGTTTATCACTATGCGCTAAAGCTTGCGGTGTTGCCAACGGTCACGGTTATCGGCGTCGGCATGGGCTTCCTGCTTTCTGCCGCGCTGTTTACCGAGATAGTGTTTGCACGTCCCGGCATCGGCAAACTCATATTCGATTCGATCACCACGCGCAACTATCCGGTTGTGATGGGCTCCGTGTTAGTCAGCACTATCCTTTTTGTGATCAGTACCACGCTATCGGATCTGGTGAACGCATGGCTGGATCCCAGAATCCGCGCCTCGTTGTAACAGCGGCACAGTTATGAAAGATACGATCCAGAGAATTGCCGCCGACCCGCTGGGTTTACTGGGGCTGTCGCTGGTAACATTGATGGTCGTCAGTGCGCTATTCGCGGCCTTACTGGCGCCCTACGACCCGATTGCGCTCAATATTATGGACCGCTTACAGGGTCCATCGCTCAATCACCTGCTCGGAACCGACCAGCTCGGACGCGACCTGTTTTCCCGGGTGCTGTTCGGTGGGCAGGTCGCTTTAAAAGTGGCGCTATTATCGATCGGTTC
>JBGMRM010000344.1:0-3208 GCA_048061415.1 Gammaproteobacteria bacterium
GGCCCTGGGGACACAATACTGAACCAGAAATTTCTATAATATTTATTTACAGAATTACGTATTGTGGGGTTCCCCCAAATCCGCGTTTTTGACAGCCTTGTTTCAAGCCCATCGAAGGGCTAGTGCAGCGCCGATCCCAACTGCTTGCCTTCTGCATCCCGCAGACCGGTCAGTACCGCATCACCTTTCGTATTGATGCGAATTTCGCCGAATCTTGCGCTGCTGTAATCCTGCCCGCTGCCTTCTTCGAAAAAATAGGCGTCACTTGCTAGCCGCACTGAACCACCGCGCTTGCGATAGCGAAGCAGGTGTTGTCCGTCCTGCAACTGCTGGCCCTCGTAGAGAGAAACAAATCTCGCCTCGTTGAGGTCACCCAGCTCGATGACGGCTATACCGTCATTCATCTCGAACTGCTCGGCCTCCCTCGCAACGTCTCTGACCATGGTGTAGCGAAGCGCCATATAATCGCCCTGCATCAGCGATCGGGGATCACGTGGAGCAATGCGCAACAATACAGTCGTTCCATTACGAACGATTCGCTCTTTGCCGGCAATTTCTATGTTGATCAACGCCAGGACTATGGCGATCGTAACAGCGAGTACGATCATGCGGACGCGGTCGGGTAGATTGAAGATTCTGCTAAGCATGACTTGCGCCTCCTTCCGTCTGGTTTGCCGTGATCTTCAATAACAACCACCGTGACGCCAGCACCGCAACGCCTGTCGCTACCAGGGTTATCGATTTTGTCAGCATGCTGACCTGTATACCGTAGAAGTAGGTCGCGATGAACACGACAAGAAAGGCGATACCGGCGCCAATGAAAACCCGGTTACCCGAAGACGCGCCTAGCATAATAACGATCAACGCGAGCAACAGGCCGGGGATGGCCCACGCGGCAGCAGTAATCACCACCAGCAATCCATAGAAAACCGCCATTCCCGGCGACCCGGCATCATCGCTGATTTGAGGCCAGACCTGGGTACCCATATAAAGCAACAGGGCGCCAAGCAGAAGGGTCGAGATCCACGGTCGAGGATAAAAAGCAAAATCCAGTCGCAGATCAGGCAGGATATAAACTGTCGACAACAGTAGAAATCCGAAGGCCGTGAGCATCAGGCCAGTGATTAGCGGTCTGATCAGATGCCCCCTGGCGCTTTCGATGAACAGGCCCTGGCGTTTATAGAAAAACACCATCGTGGCAGCGGCCAGCGGACCCAGAATCGGCACAATCGCGTTTAGTTTCCAGGTGTACAGCAAAACACCAAGTGACGTCATTGCGATCAGTATCGACAGGACGCGGTGGGTACGATCGGGAAACACGAAAAACAGGATGGCATTGAGGATGATTACGATGCTGAGAATAGATTCGAAATTATCGCCGCCAGCAATTTCAACGATGCCGTAAGCAAGCAATGCCTGTCCGGCCAGACTACAGGCCAGGGCGCTCTGCACCATGAAGTCATTTTCCGATTTTCTCCGAACGAAAATCGCTCCGCCAATAAATAAAATGCCAACGATGACGAAACCGGCATCCGCCGCAAAACCGATGCTACCAACAAAACCGATCAATAGCAGACTGGCGAGCCATGCGCCAAATCCGACCATTGTGCGTATGTACCAGGGCTGTACTTCCTGCATGTTTTCAAAAAAGGCAGCGTCATCGGAATTTTCGGGCAATAGTCCTTCCGAGCGCAGACCATCGACAAGCTGTCGCAATGCCACTCGCTCACGAGTCATGATTCCGCCACCCATCGCCGGGAAACATGCCGCAGCCAGTAGGCCGCGCCAGCCACCTGCCCTATCAGCAATATCGCGAGCATCAAAATGCCGCCGCTGTCCCTGGCCATGTAACGCACGAACAAGGTTGTGAAAACCAGGATGGCGCCAAACACTAACATCGTCAACATTAAAAGGTCGGGCCTGCGAAACTGATAGTAATAAAACGCGCCAACTGAGGCTGCCGCATAAAGAACCGGGGAAATGACCCCGAGATTACCGCCTTTACCAAAGCTTGCGCCGATAACGAGCACGACCGTCGGAATCAAAACGGCAATTAAAGCGCCGAATCCGATCACTCGCGGGTAGGTTCGGCCCTGCACCCAGGCAACATTACGATTGAGCGCTAACTCCCATGCAATCAGTGCGACTGCATTGAGGGCAAACACAAGACTCGCCAGGGTCGAATTCATCAACGTGCTCGATAACCAGACCAGGGGGCCGAGCAACTGGCTCAATTGCCACCAACCATCTGGCGGGTCGACCACCTGCGTCCAGTACATGATCAGCGCGAGTATCAAAAGCGTTTGAAACAGAATCCACAACGCCGCCTGACGCCCGATGATCGCCAGCGGCAAAATAAGAGCGGCCCATGCGATGAACAGCCCGTAAGGATCGGCGCCGGTCTGGTAAACCTGTCCGAATACGGCAAAAAGAACGCCAACCAGAAATGCCGACGAGAACAGGCTGGCGCTGCCGCCGATCGAATCAATACCGAGACGCCATGCCAGCAAAGCGGTACCCGCAATGCCTCCCTGAATCAGCGCGAATTTTATCATGTAACTGAGATCCGCCCAGTTCCAGGCGAAAAATGCCGTGATGCCGGCGACGATCAGCAAAGCGCCTGTCGTAACCAGGAAATGATCGATATAACGCAACCAGTCACTTTTACTCGGTGCCAGGCCCGCGAGTTGCAACGCACGTAAATAGGCTCTTTCGCTCAGGCAGAGCGCAGTGGCTAAATCCTGAATGCTGGAATGACTTGCGCCGGGATTGGTTTTCGTCATAGCGACTCCTTGTCGAATACCGCCTGGATTAACTCGGCATTACAAGCAGGGCGGAGTGCGGGAAGAATAGACGCCATATCTCGATAAGTCCATGTCTTTGGCAAAGAAAAAATTTGATTTTAGGGTCAGGCCTTTCGAGATCACCTTACCCCTGCATAGAATCGATCTGATGGAATGCGGATAAATCACAGCGTCAAATTTGATGCTTAAGCCCCCAAACTTGAACTTTCGTCACTCTTCCTGCGCGCCAAACCCGGCTCCAGGCCTGGTATATTCCTGGCGCGGTGGCGCGAAAACATCGATTACCACCATGCCCTTGTCCCCGGCCTCGATTGTGTGCGGCAGATCACCCGGTGTGCGCCAAAAATCGCGGGCCGACACGGCGATTGCATCATCCCCCTGGAAACGGATGCCACAGCCTGAGA
>JBGMRM010000345.1:0-3207 GCA_048061415.1 Gammaproteobacteria bacterium
ACTATTACAGGACGTTGTGCGACATGGATGTCGCGCACGAGCCCCCAGGGAAGGGACGGTCCGACGCATCGGTACGGCGTTCCTGTAATAGTATACCGGTGGTTACGCTACCTCAAGCTCATCCGCCACTATTCGGTCGGTTCCAGCATCGGCTCTTCTCCGCCCAGTATTTCCTTGCGTTTCGCCATATAGGCTTCGAGTTCTTCTACTATCGCAGGGTCGGACGGTGGAGGGGTGAATTCAGCCAGGATCTTCGGCCAGATTTCAGTCGCCCGTGTGGTAGCGTCTTTCGCACCTGCCATCACCCAGCTTTCACTGTTTTGCCAGTCGCTCAGAAAGGGTTGGTAAAACGCATGCCTGTAGCGTTCCATGGTGTGCGCGCAGCCGAAGAAGTGACCGCCTGGCCCGACTTCTTTCATCGCCTCGAGACCTGTTTCGTTCAGGTCAATTTTGAGCGGCTCCAGCATAGCACTCATGTGTTGCAGCATTTCACAGTCGATAATCAGCTTTTCAAACGATGCGACCAGCCCGCCTTCGAGCCAACCGGCCGTGTGGTAAATCAGGTTGCTATGCCCCATCACGGCGCCCCACAATGCCATTTGCGTTTCATAAGTCGCCTGCGCATCGACCGCGTTTGATGCGTTACAGGCACTGCTTCGGTATGGCAGCCGGTATTTTCTGGCGAGCTGGCCGCCGGCTATATTGGCGAGACTGTTTTCCGGGGTTCCAAATGCCGGAGAGCCTGAGCGCATATCGACATTTGAAGTAAACCCGCCGTAGACCACCGGTGTTCCCGGGCGCGTCAGTTGCAGCAATGCAATCCCCATCAGGGCTTCGGCATTTTGTTGCGCCAGCGCACCCGCCATCGTCGACGGGGTCATCGCGCCCATCAGTGTGAAAGGTGTGACCGTAACAGGCTGACCGAACAGGGCCATTTGCATCGCGCCGTAGGCCATCGAATCGTCGAGCTTGCGCGGCGAATTGATGTTGATATTGGTCATCACGCTTGGATTGTTTTTCATTTCCTCCATGCTGAGGCCGCGTGCGATGGCCGACATTTCGATCGCATCGCGCGCGCGTCCTGCACCGATTGCCGTCGCCATGAACGGTTTATCGGAGAGGGTTAGATTGATAAAGGTCGTATCCAGGTGGCGGGAATTGGCCGGCATCTCGGTGGGTGCAGTCGCCTGGTTGCCGAAGAAGGTCAGCACATTAAAATATTGTCCGAAACTGATTAGTTTCTTGTAATCTTCGTAATTGCCGGCCCGCCGCCCATTAATATTGTCGTGCACGTTGGGAGTACCCGACACCAGGCCGAAGTTGATAATATTTCCACCCACCTGCATCGCCTGCTCAACATTGCGCGGTGTGACGGTAAACTGCTCCGGCGCCTGTGCGACGGTTTCGAGTAGTAGCTCGCGTTCGATTCGAACCACGCCCGCCTGATCCACCGAGGCCCCGGCCTGGCGAAACAGCGTCAAGGCCTGATCGCCGATTACTTCGACGCCTTCTTCCTGCAAGATACGCAACGAAACATCGTGGATAAATTCGAGCTGCTCTTCATCGAGCGGTTCGAGCGGCGAAAAGCGATTGCGTAAAACCTTTTTGTCGATCTGCGGGATCGCGACGGTATTTTCGGGTGCGCTCTTGCGGCCCCGTCTTCGCCTGGTGCGTGCCATATTACTATTCCTATACCAATCAGGTATTAGCGTAATGCTTATTGTACAGATTTAATTGTTAATGAAAGCATCCTCCAATGCTTTTATAATGTGGTTATACACATTGAAGCAACTCGGGATTCCTCAATGAAAAAAAAACCTAAGCTTCGTGGCTTATCCGATATCCTTACTTATTTTCGACGCAACGAAACGCCGATTTTCTTCGTATCTCCTACCGCCTTCAACCTGCTCGGATTAGAAAAATTCGTCAACCGATTCTTCCACATCAATTACTTCGACTCGTTCGACGGCGCGCATCCGCGGGTCTTCGTGCCGGAGGAAAAAGGCGGCGGCGAATTCCAGTCGATGGAAGACGTATGCAATTACATGTTGATGCACAAGGAAGTCATCGACAAGATTAAGAAGTCCGGTAAGGGTCCTGCCAAATTACTGTTCGTGATGTTCGACGAAAAAACCGAGGAAATATGCAAGGAACTCGGGGTCGATATCGCGCTACCTTCAGTAGCTCTCCGGAAACGCCTCGATTCGAAAATCGAGTTGACCCAGCTAGCCAACCAGGCTGGCATCGACAGTGCGCCCAACGTACTCGGCGAGGCGGATAATTTCGACCAACTCATGGCAACCGCCAATAAAGCCAATCTGGGCTCGGACCTGGTGGTGCAAACCCCTTATGGCGACTCCGGCCGCACCACTTTTTTCATTAAATCGAAAGCGGACTGGGACAAGCATGCCGGGGACATGATAGACGAGCAGTTAAAAATCATGAAACGCATCAACCACATGCCCGGCACGGTCGAGGTTTGCGTGACACGCCACGGAACCCTGGTCGGCCCGATCCAGACCGATATTACCGGGTTCGAAGAAATCACACCCTACAAGGGCGGTTGGTGCGGCAACGATGTCTGGCCCAAGATATTCAATGCCAACATCCGGCGCAGCCTGCGTAAAATGGCGGCCGACCTCGGCAATCGACTCTACAAGGAAGGTTACAAGGGCGTTTTTTGCATGGATTTTTTGCTCGATACCGACGATGGCACACCCTACCTGGGTGAGGTTAACCCGCGCATCAGTGGCGCCAGCCCGCTGACCAATTTAATCACCACACATTATGGCGGCGTGCCGCTGTTCCTGTTCCACCTGCTCGAATATCTCGACGTCGATTACCAGGTAGACTTTCGCCGTATCCAGAATCGCTGGAACGAATACGACTTCTGGAGCCAACTGGTGCTCAAGCAAACTGAAGACAGGGTTCGGCAGTTGACCCACGCACCGGCCAGCGGTGTGTGGAGTATGGATAAGTACGGTAGTATTACATTCGATCGCCACGACCTCGACTGGACCAACGTGATCGACAACGACGAAGCCTATTACCTGCGCGTTTATCGTGAAGGCGACTACACCTATAAGGGCGCGGATCTGGGAATAATCGTTTCGCGGGGCCGCATGCAAACCGAAAAACGCGAACTACGCGAGCGTGCGAAGATGTGGACCGCGGCGATCAACGCCGAATTTCATGGCATCGAACCGC
>JBGMRM010000346.1:0-3203 GCA_048061415.1 Gammaproteobacteria bacterium
GAATTTAAAACCATCGCCGACCAATGTGACTACTCGCCCGAAGCACTGCACGAATTTCTATTATCGCAATTAACCCGCCAGCGCGAGGCCACATTTGGCCCGCAGATCACCAGTCCTAAAAAACTCGCCAGCGAGGTGTTAAAGTCGGACACGGTTGAGCAAGCCATCGACCTGCTTGCCAGGGATCGTAAACGCGCTGTCAAAAAGGCGAGATCGAGAGCCAGACGCTATTGCCGTGAAATCTTCGCCGACTGTACGCAGCTCACGATTGAGATTATGTTGCGCCTGTTGCGTTTTTTTTGGGGCAGATATTATGCCGGTATCGATTCCTATAACATCGATCGAGTCAAACAAACCGCATTAACTCACCAACTGGTTTATGTGCCCTGCCACCGCAGCCATGTGGATTACCTGTTACTTTCATTTGTCATCTACCAGGAAAACCTGGCGCTCCCCTATATCGCCGCAGGTAATAACCTGGACGTACCGTTCATCGGCCGTATCCTGCGAGGTGGGGGAGCTTTCTTTATTCGTCGCAGTTTTAAGGAGAACCCGGTTTATTCCGCAGTTTTGCGGAGCTATGTCGAGCAATTAATCGCTCTCGGTGTACCGCTCGAATACTTTATCGAGGGTGGTCGCAGCCGCACTGGTCGAATGCTCAAACCCAAAATGGGCATGCTCAATATGACGGTAGACGCATTTATCAGGACGCAATCGCGGCCGTTGGCATTCGTACCGGTTTATATCGGTTACGAAAAACTGATGGAAGGAAAATCCTACCTCGGGGAAATGTATGGGGAGAAAAAACAGGGTGAATCACTTTTTGGAATCATCAGGGCTATCTTCAAACTCAGCGGTAATTTCGGCAAGGTGACCGCCAGCTTCGGCAAACCCATCGATCTCGCTGTATTGCTCGACAGGCAAAAACCCGACTGGCCCGAACGTGCTGCTGAAATCGACCAGAGACCCGACTGGTACAGGGAAACGGTATTGAAGCTATCGCAACAGATCATGTATGAAATAAATCGAGCCTGCGTGATTAATCCGATCAACCTGATCGCCACTATTATGATCGCTACGCCGCGCCAGAGCATCGACTTCCAGGAACTGATCCTGCAGGGAAAATTTCTCTCACGCCTGATCGAGTCAACCCCGGCGCTCGAAGATATCAGGTTGGCCGAGACCGTCGACGAGGCACAGATAGAGCGTGTTGCCCACCAGAAGCTTCTACATATACGCGACCATCCGTTCGGCAAAATTGCTTATCTCAAACCCAGGGACTCGGTGCTCATGGGATATTATCGAAATAACAGCCTGCATGCTTTGATCATTCCCGCCCTGATCGCCTGCTGTTTTGTCAATTCCCGCCAGATGACGCTTGCGAAGCTGGTACAAATCGTCCGCTTTCTCTACCCTTTTCTGCAGTCTGAGCTACAGCTGGAATGGGCGGAAAAAGACCTGGAGGGATTGATCCGGCAATTCGTAGCGGTGCTCATTAACGAGGGCGTGCTGATCGAAGCCAAAAAAAACCTGCGCCGGCCCGACCGCAGCGATCGCAGCTATATGTTTCTTAATCGCCTGGCGCTGATCGTGCAACCCATTTTGGAGCGCTACTATATGACCTTCATCGTTCTGTGGCAGTCTTCCGAGTCTCCAATGCGGGTGGCGGAACTCGAACAGCACTGCCACTTGCTGGCGCAAAAGATTTCGATGATCCACGGCATTAATGCACCAGATTTTTTCGACCGGCTGTTATTCAAAAATTTTTTAGAAACCATGTCCAGGCTCGACTACCTCGAAAAAGATATGCACGGGTCCCTGGTATTTTCAGACAGGTTCAACCACGTCAATCCGGATATACGCAAGCTGCTCAGCATTGAGGTTCGCAGCACCATCCTCACCCTGATTACCAGAACAAACTCCCAGCAATAACTAAAGCCAGTGTCCGTCTAATCTGACTTTACCGGTACACTGTAGCGCCTGCACCACGTACATCCAGGCTTCACCATAAGCGGTCTCGATGACCACCCGTTGGTAAAATCCAGGATGCCATTCGAGCCGATCGGTGGCTGCCAGATGCTCCTCATTAATCGCATAAACTTCACCGACGATCGCACAGTTTCCCCCCTCACTAACCGCCGGAAAGCCACCAAAATCGAACATCGAATAATCGGAACGAGTGGTGAACTCACCAAGGTACCCGGCATCAATTAAGTAAAAGGCATTGTGAAAACCGTGTTTCAAGGTGCCGTAAACAAAAAGCTGCACTAGGGTTTACCTGTAAATTGCCGGATTTTTCGTCGCTCCTGTTTGTTAGGCCGGCCAGCGCTCGCCGGTTTTTGCATTGCCGCCAGTTTGCGTTGCATGGCTTCGCGCTGTCCTCTTTGCCTGCTCATTTCGGTTTCCTGGTAAAGAGCCTGTGCTACCTGCGCGGACCCCCGCCGCTCGCTGAGACCCAGTACGATTACTTCCAGTCGCTCATGGCCACGTAGTATTTCATAACAATCATTAACTCGCGCCATCTGAGCAGGCTTGAGCCGATGTCCGTTTCGGCGCACCTTTCCACCATTTACCGCCTTGCCTGCAAGCGCCCGGGTTTTAAAGAAGCGGGCAGCCCAGAGCCACCTGTCGAGCCTGACTTTATTTTCCGCTTCACTCATACTTCAGGTGCGCAATAATTTTTGCATGTCGTCTATTTCCTGTTGCGCCTGCTCGAAAAAAAACATACCGCTATTGTCGATGTCGAGTAAATTGAGTTTTTTCATCACCGGTAACTGGTTGAGCACTATATTCTCGTCAAGTTGTCCAGCCCGGTGTAGATACAAAAGTCGAGAGGCGATAACCAGATCGGCATAGTCGGCTGGTTTTCCGGTATCCCGATTCCAGTTTTCTGCATGCTCGACAACCTGTAAAAAATCGCTGTCAAAATTCCATTGCTCAAATAATAGCGCACTGATAGGCATGCGCAGATTGGACATGCTTTTCTCCAGCGTCTCCGCTTTTTTAATCAATCCGGGATGTTCGTCGATAAACTTCAAGATCGGTATCAGACCCAGGTTTTGCACCAGACCTGCAAGCAGGGACTGCTCGGGATCCAGGTGCTCTGCACGGTGCAGGGTGAAGACATAAGCGAGGGCCGAAATTCCTACACGTTCATCGTTGTGGTTAAATTTTTCGACCTCGAATCCACCCGATAGTAGCGA
>JBGMRM010000347.1:0-1577 GCA_048061415.1 Gammaproteobacteria bacterium
TCGCAGAGAAAATAAACAAGGAAATTCGCGATCGTCTGAATTTTCTGGTCAATGTCGGACTCGAATACCTGTCGCTCAGCCGCAGCGCCGAAACGCTCTCGGGTGGCGAGGCACAACGCATCCGGCTTGCGAGCCAGATCGGCGCCGGCCTCGTAGGGGTGATGTATATTCTCGACGAACCGTCGATCGGGTTGCACCAGCGCGACAATGAACGCCTGTTAAAAACCCTGAGATATTTGCGCGACCTCGGTAATACCGTAATCGTGGTCGAGCACGACGAAGACGCGATCCAGGCGGCCGATTTTATCGTCGATATCGGTCCGGGCGCGGGCGTGCATGGCGGGCAAATTGTCGCCACCGGTGACGCGGCCAGTATCGCCGCAAACGACCAGTCGATTACCGGTCAATTTCTAAACGGCACCCGCAGCATCGCGATTCCGGCGAAACGTACCCCGGTCGACCCGGATAAATTCATTCGTATCAACCAGGCCAGCAGCAATAACCTGAAAAATGTCGACCTGGCCTTACCGGTCGGCTTGCTGAGCTGCATTACCGGGGTGTCCGGGTCCGGAAAATCGACCCTGATCAACGAAACCCTGTACAAGCTGGCCGCGATTGAAATCAACCAGAGCAATATCAACGCCGGGCGCTACGAATCCTTTTCGGGGTTCGATAATTTTGACAAGGTAATCGATATCGACCAGAGTCCTATCGGCCGCACACCGCGTTCCAACCCGGCCACTTACACCGGTCTGTTTACACCGATTCGCGACCTGTTTTCGAATACCCAGGAAGCCCGCTCGCGCGGGTATAAACCTGGGCGATTCAGCTTTAACGTCAAGGGCGGCCGCTGCGAGGCCTGTCAGGGTGACGGCGTGACCAAGGTCGAAATGCATTTTCTGCCCGATGTATATGTCACCTGCGATGTTTGCCGGGGCAAGCGCTACAACCGTGAAACGCTGGATATCCACTTCAAGGGCAAATCGATCCGCCAGGTGCTCGAAATGACGGTCGAAGAAGCCCATTCATTCTTTAGTGCGATTCCAGTGCTAAAACGCAAACTCGATACGCTGATTGACGTGGGTTTGAGTTATATCACTCTGGGGCAAAACGCGACCACACTGTCGGGTGGCGAGGCGCAGCGGATCAAGCTTTCGCGCGAACTGTCGAAACGCGATACCGGCCGCACGCTCTACATCCTCGACGAACCGACCACCGGATTGCACTTTCACGACATCGAACAGCTACTCGGGGTATTGCACCGACTGCGCGACCACGGCAATACTATCGCGGTGATCGAGCATAACATGCACGTGATCAAAACTGCCGACTGGGTGATCGACCTCGGCCCCGAAGGCGGCGACAAAGGCGGTGAAATCATCGCCACCGGCACCCCCGAACAGGTCGCAAAGGTGAAGCGCTCCTACACCGGGCAATATCTTAAGGGGATGTTAAAATGACAGGTCATTCGGGGTCGAGCCCGGAATGAGGCTCATTTGGGGCCGGGAAGACGAGAATTTTGGGTTATTGCGCCCTCCAATTTGATGGGATATTTAATGAGCAGCATAAGATGACAA
>JBGMRM010000347.1:1677-3191 GCA_048061415.1 Gammaproteobacteria bacterium
GGTTATTGCGCCCTCCAATTTGATGGGATATTTAATGAGCAGCATAAGATGACAAAAAGTATTAACTGTTTTAAGGCCTACGATGCGCGCGGTAAGGTGCCCGACGAGGTGAATGAAGATATTGCCTATCGTGTCGGGCGGGCCTACGCCGAATTTATTCAGCCGCGGCAGGTCGCGATTGGCCGTGATGTGCGACTGAGTAGCGATAGCCTGTTCGATGCCCTGTCGCGGGGCCTGCTCGATAGTGGTGTCGATGTTCTCGATCTTGGCCTGTGTGGCACCGAAATGGTTTATTTCGCTGCGTTCCACCGCGAGCTCGATGGTGGCATTATGATTACCGCGAGCCATAACCCGGTGGATTACAATGGCTTCAAATTCGTGCGCCATGGAGCGCGGCCGATCAGCGTCGACAGTGGCCTGCAGGACATCCGCCGTATCGCCGAAGAAGAATCCTTTAGCGCCCCGGCAAAATCCGGAAACCTGATCGAAACCGATCTGAGCGCGGCTTACATCGAGCATCTGCTGGGCTACCTGGGCGATATCGGATCTTTAAAGCCGCTCAGGATCGTGGTTAATTCAGGCAATGGCGGCGCCGGTCAGGTAATCGATTTACTCGAACCCGCGCTGCCCTTCGAGTTCATTAAACTACAGCACGAACCCGATGGCCGGTTTCCTAACGGCGTTCCCAACCCCCTGCTTGTCGAAGGCCGCATACCGACCATCGAGGCGATAGCGCAACACGGGGCCGATCTCGGGGTGGCCTGGGATGGCGACTTCGACCGTTGTTTCCTGTTCGACCATAATGGACGCTTCATCGAGGGTTATTACATCGTCGGCCTGCTCGGGGTACAGACGCTGGTTAATAATCCGGGGGAGACAATCGTGCACGACCCGAGGCTCACCTGGAACACGATTGAGCTGGTAACCCAAAACGGCGGCAAACCGGTGCAGAGCAAATCCGGGCACGCATTCGTCAAGGAAACGATGCGCGAGGTAAATGCCATCTATGGCGGCGAAATGAGCGCACACCATTATTTTCGCGATTTTGGCTATTGCGACAGTGGTATGATTCCCTGGATATTATTGACGCAAATAATAAGCGATCAAAATAAATCTCTGGCCGAACTGGTTGACGAACGCATCAGGACATTCCCGGTCAGCGGTGAAATTAATGTCGCAGTCGATAATCCGGCGGAGGTTATCGAATCGGTAAAGGCGCACTTTAGCGGCCAGGAACACCAGCTCGACGAAATCGATGGGGTGAGTATGGATTTTGGGCAGTGGCGATTTAACCTGAGGGCTTCGAATACCGAGCCACTATTACGCCTGAACGTCGAGAGCCGTGGCGATCAGGTCCTGATGGAAGAAAAACGCGACGAATTGCTCGAACTCATCGGTGGGTAAATATCAATGGGGTCAGACTCTTAGAGTAATTTCAATGGGGTAAGAATCGATTGATTTTTAACTAAAATCAATACAGTCTGGCCCCATTGAAAATAGAAAATAAGACCCCC
>JBGMRM010000348.1:0-3185 GCA_048061415.1 Gammaproteobacteria bacterium
CCTCCATGTCGGGCAAATCATGCCGGAGCTGCCCCTCGTAACGTTCCTCGACCAACGGCTCGCTAAACTTGTCGATCTGCACGACCCCACGGGTTGCATCTACCTGGTGCGCTGCCTTGCCCTGAAGCAAAACGGCGCACCCCTTCAACGCGAGCGGGGTAAACAGGTTCAGCAGGAATGCGGTGAAAACCAGCACCGTAAAAGCGGACTGGTCTATCGCACCCTGAGCCAGGGCCAAAGAAGCGAGAATGAAGGCGATCTCGGCGCGCCCACACATACCGACACCGACAGTCAATGCCTCACGAGGAGGCAAGCCCATGCGCAACGCCATGCCTCCCGCGCTGACGATCTGGCCGACGATCACCACCGTCGTGAGCATCACAATAAATCCCACGGCGGAAGCACTGATATCGAAGGAAATGGAAAAACCCAGCGATATGAAAAAAATCGGGCCAAGGAACGAATAGGCGATCCCGTAAGCACGATCCTTGACAATCCTGACCAGGTTGGGGTGCGCGACCCGCTCTTCGAAGAACAGACCTGCCAGGTATGCGCCAAGAATGATGTTAAGGCCGATGGCTTCGGCTAGCAGCCCAAAAGCGAAGGCCATCATCAGCACGAAGGTAAAGCCCTTGCCCCCCTCGGATCGAAATGGCAGAGTCAGTCTGGGATAGACATATCGTCCCAACAACACCGCAGCGATGACAAAGGCCAGGACCTTGCCGAGGATAATCAGGACGTTGAGCGGCTCGAACTCCCCACCCGACAGGACCCCGATCACGATGCCAAAGAATATCAGTGTTAGCAAGTCGTCAATCACGCTGCTAGCTATTATTACGCGCGCCACCCGGGTTTCGGTCAACTTGAGATCTTTGAGGCTCTTGAGCGTTATCACCACCGCGGTGGCAGTCATGGTCAGACCGATGAAAGTGGCGCCGACGAGATCCAGGCCAAATAACAGGGCAACCCCGAAGCTAACCGAGAAGGGCACTATGGCGCCCACTATCGCAACACCCATCGATCGTTTTAACGCCTGGTAGAACTCCAGTGGTTGAGTTTCGATGCCCGCGTGAAACATCAGGAAGAATATGCCGATTTCCGCCAGTAGCTGAATCAATTCACCCGGTTCGATCAGCCCCAGCACAGCAGGACCCAGCACCACACCCACGATCAATTCACCCATCACCGTCGGCAGACCGAGTGGCCGCAGCGTGACTGCAACCAGCCAGATACCCGCAAGCAGAATCAGCAGATCGAACGCAATCTCACTCATGGCGACGCACCAGGGGAAATTTAAACCGTGAAGGGCCTTTTCGATACATTGTTCGGCAAAGGTCTATTTTAAATCTCATACGCATAGGCATTTCAAATACGAATCTCGAAGTTTCGTAGCAGGGTCGTGGAATATAAGGAGAGTAAATGCCCTGTTTTATAAAGTCCACTAACGCCAACTGTATGCCGCGGCCTATTTAGCAACAAACAGCATCGTTCCAATGCCTGGGCAGACACCTTCTCGTTTGTGAATAGACCCCGATCACATAGACTCAACGCGCATAGCGCCTGACAAATCGTTTCAGTATTTCACGGGCATACGGCGTGTCTTCCCGACTGACCGCCTCGATCAAATCATCGGCTTCCTCGGGCCTGAAATAACCATGGTGTTTATAGACATTGATTCTCAGGGCAAACCCTTCGCTATCTCCTTCCGGGTGAAACTGCGTGGCGTAAACATTATCGCCAATGCGAAACATCTGTACAGGGCAGGCCTCCCCGCTCAATAACAGGGTCGCGCCGGTGGGCGTCGTGTCACAGGCCTCCTTGTGCCCAAGCAGAACCTTAATCCGGTCGGGGAAGCCGGTCAGTAACGCATCGCTTTTCCCCTCGTCGGTGAGCCTCAGGGTGGCGCTTCCCACAGGCTCTGCATATCGACTGGAAATAGGCGTGTCTAGATACGAGCCCAATAAGCCGCAACCGGAACAGGCCCCCAGGAAGGGGAGGTCATTCGAAACGATGTCATCTAGCAGCCCCCTGAAGTCTTTCTCGATTTTCTTTTGAATAGAGGACTTTCGCTGCTCCGGCGTGCTGATATCGAATGGGCTGCCTCCAACAATAACAGCGGAATAATCTTCCAGCGATAAATCGGGTATTCCACTCGTTTCTATACGCATGCGGCAAACCTTTTTTGCATCGAGTCCACCGTATTTTAAAATGGCCGCGAATTCGCTGTCTGAGGTTTCGTCTTCCGGGCGCAATTGCAAAATAAGAAATGGCTTTGAAATGGGCATAGAAATGAATTAGTTTTGGGTCTATGAATGAAACCCCAAGCATATCAACAACTATAGTTTCGAGCATATTATATTCAGGGCTCTTCCCCAAATTTAACGGGTATATTATTCTGGTAGGGTCGAATGAATTCGACCCTACGCACTTTTGCTGATTATTGGTCGAACGAATTCGACCCTACAAAGGGGACATTATGGAATTTGGTGGTGATATCGGCCTTTGGCAGCGTAAAATTACCGAGGGGCCTGAAGGTATCTCGCGGCGTCTTGTGGTTCTGAATGCGCTCGAGATTAAATCCGGACAGGCTATCCTCGATCTCGGCTGTGGGGGTGGGCACCTGGTTCGTGAGATTGCACTGGCGGTTGGCGATAAAGGTCGCGCTGCGGGTCTGGACACGAATTCGGATCAATTGGCATCGGCCGGCACGCTCTGTGCCGGGCTGCCCGCAGTGGAACTGATCGAAGGAAGCGCAACCGATATGATGTTCGAAAATGGCGCCTTCGACGGTCTCGCATCGATCCAGATGCTGGAGTATATCGACGATGTGGATCGCGCCCTCGCCGAGACCCGGCGCATCCTCAAACCCGGCGGCAAGGCTGCTTTGGTATCGGTACTATGGGACCATTGGCGATTCCACGGGGCGGATCCAGATCTGAACGACGTCATACATGACGCCTGGCGAACTCACTGTCCGCATCAAATGCTACCCTTTGAAATATCCGGAAAGCTGGAAAAGGCTGGATTCGGCGGAATTGCGCAAAAACCGATCGCTTTTATTAACGCCAGCATGCACGAGAATTCTTTTGCGTTGTGGGCTTCCAAAATGGTCGCGGCCTTCGCCATCGATACAGGCGTCGAGGAAAAAGACGCCACGCTTTGGCTAAACCAGCTTTCCGAGGCCC
>JBGMRM010000349.1:0-3179 GCA_048061415.1 Gammaproteobacteria bacterium
GGATCAATGGGGTCAACACGATCAATGGGGTGAGACTCGATTGATATCATTCGAAATAAACTACTCTGCGATTATCAAGATATCAATCGAGTCTGACCCCATTGATCGTGGTCGTGATCACATTGATCGGGAACGGGCATCGCCATGAGCAATATTTTCTGGTCGAACATTTTTAAATCCACTAGCGACGAATTACAGACGATAACGAGCCTGTGGCAGAAAACGCCTTTGTTCGAAGGCATCCCTGCCAAACAAATCGAGTTTTTATCCCGTAAGATGCACCTTAGAAACTTCCTCGCCGACGAAATTGTTTTCCGCCAGGGCGACAAGGGCGCCGGTGCGATACTGGTGCTCGATGGTTCGGTGCGGGTGATGGCGAATAAAACCCAGCTGGCGCAGCTCGAAACGGGCGATTTCTTTGGCGAGATTGCGCTCGCCGAACCCGAGCGCAGAACCGCCGACGCTTTCTCGGTTGGCGATTCGAGCCTGGTGTATTTCCTCAAGCAGGACCTGGAAGAATGGATCGAATACCAGCCCCGGCTCGGCGCACGTTTTTTGATGAACCTGTCCTCTACGCTGGCACAAAGACTGTTGCAGGCCAATGAGTTGATCGCGGAACAATAGATGCCCGAAACCGGCTACATTAAAACCCCGAGCGCCTATATACAGACCTTCAAGATTTTCGTCGGCTTCGTAGTGGTGAGCCTGGCAAGCGTTTATTTGCTGTCATCGATACTGATCCCGGTGATCATTTCCTTTACGCTGTATGCCCTGTTCGAGCCCGCGACCCTGTATCTGGTGCGGCACAATATCAACCACTCGCTATCGATACTCATCGTACTGGTATTGCTGGTGTTTTTTGGATTCATCGCGGTCGGTTTCGCCCTGCCCCAGCTGTTCGACCAGGTTAGTTTGCTGCAGGCCAAATTGCCCCAGATATTATCGCAGCTCGAAAGAGTCCTGACTCGTTATAGTAGCGTATTTTCAGATCTGACAGGCACCGACCTGAATGTTTCGGAAGTGATAATCTCGCTGCTGTCGCAGTCTTCTTCGTTCGGTCAATCGCTACTATTAAACATATCCGACAAGGTGCTGGGGTTCACGATGATTTCGCTGCTGGTGCCTTTTTTAACCTATTACCTGCTCAGGGATTACCGCACCGTACGAAACAGAATGATGAACTGGCTTCCCAATTCCAGTTTTGAACTGGGTTGGCTCATTTACCACCGGGTATCCAGGCAGTTGCAGCTCTACACCCGCGGTGTGATGATCCAGTCGCTGGTGATGGCGCTGGTATGTATAACCGGCTTCACCATAATAGGCATGGATATTCCGGTCCTGCTCGGTGCTATTACCGGTATTTTAAACCTGGTTCCCTATGTCGGACCGGTTATTTCTATCATCCTGAGCCTGCTGGTCGCATCGGCGATGACCCCTTTCGATCCCTCGCTGTTATATCTCGGGGTGCTGGTGATTATCACGGCCCAGGTCATCGACAATGTCGTCGTGATTCCGGCGGTTATAGCGAATGCGGTAAACCTGCATCCTGTCATCGTCATACTGGGGATCATCATTTTTGGCAGCGTGTTTGGAACCCTCGGGGTTATCCTCGCAATCCCCGCGATAGCCACGGCAAAAATAATATTCGTTAATCTTTACGCAGACATCCTCAACGCAAACCGCAAATCGACTGGATAATTATTTCTGCCTTAAGGTATGAACCAACGATTGCATGGCCTGTTTCAGCTTTTCGTCTTCAATAAATCCGGCGCTGCGGCCGATCGTATCGACTGTTTCGGGCGAAACCGGCGTGGTTTTATTCACCCTGGCCTCGGTTTCGATCCGAAATACCGAGTCCGGCATGCTGCGGAATTTCAGCTTGCGGCTCAGCTTCAGCGTTTCACGAATCTGCTGTTCGATCTCCGAAGCGTATAATCTCAGGTAATTGGCTATCTGCGGGTCAGCGACTGCGACGAGAATTTCATCCTGCGTGAGATTCATGACCCTTATTTGTCGATTGACTGGCTCGGGCAGGTTTTCGACCAGAAATTGCTGTATTTTCGAGGTCTCGGCACTGACCTGCCTAAAGTTGGCCGGTAATACCGACTGGCACCATTGTTTGAGACTTTTAGCCGTCATAACCTCGAAGAATTTTCCAAATGTCAGGTTTTTTTAAAAAAACCTTACTTAATTCTGATATCCCCTTTATTGCCATCGATTATCCCCTGCCCCATACCTTTCACTTTTTTTACCGCCTGCACCGATTCGAATAATCCGTACTTTTCGCGATAGTCCACAATGGCCTGTGCCTTGTGCGGACCGACGCCATATAGCGCTTTGGCGATATCGTCGGCACTGGCAGTGTTGATATTGACTGGGGCTGCGGCTACGAGTGATGCCATGAATAACGATAAAATAACGATCAAACCCTTAAACCTGTTCATTCCTTTCTCCTTCTACAGTTGATTCGGTTATATCCAGTGGTAAATTATAACAGGGTAATTTTATGCCGCCAGTTTTGTTAAGCGGATTTTCGACGTTTGCTGCGCCGCGCACTCCGTCGATTACTCGCAGGGTCGTAATCTAGCTCAAGCCGTTCGTATAGCCGTTTGACGACCCCGTCGTCGAACACTCGATACTTGCCTGGTTTCAGCCATTTGGGCAAATTGAAACCATCGTAACGCACCCTGAACAACCGGCTGACCTCGATACCGAGCGCTTCCCACAGGCGCCTGACCTCACGATTTTTACCCTCTTTCAGCACCACGTGATACCAGTGGTTGCTTCCCTCCCCTCCGCCGTCGATGATTTGCTCAAATTTGGCCAGCCCATCCTCGAGTTTTACGCCCCGTTTGAGTTGCTGTAGCATTTCCTCAGTCACCGCGCCGCGCACCCGTACGGCGTACTCGCGTTCGACTTCGTAAGACGGGTGCATCAATCGGTTGGCCAGTTCCCCCTGGTTGGTGAACAGTATCAGGCCACTGGTGTTGATATCCAGCCGGCCTATGCCAACCCAGCGCCCGTGGGACAAGTTAGGTAAATTACTGAATACAGTGGGGCGCCCCTCCGGGTCCGAGCGCGTGCACTCTTCCCCCACCGGTTTGTGATACATCAGTAATTTTGGCCGGGCATTTACCCTGGCGATACGAATGAGCTTGCCATCGAGCGCTATTTTTTCC
>JBGMRM010000350.1:0-3179 GCA_048061415.1 Gammaproteobacteria bacterium
CGATATCGGTGACACCAGCCTGACCCCCTATTTGCGCGCACTACTGCCCCACGAAGTTCGCTTCACCCTGTGCCGCCGGGCTGTGCATGCAGAGAAGCAGGGGGATCGCATCAGGGTCGTACTGGGCAGCGACTATGGAGATTTCGAATCCGAACGTGTCGTCGATCAGTTAATCGTCGAACATGGAACCCTGCCGGTCGACGAGCTGTACTATCAACTCAAGCCCTTGTCGAGCAACCGGGGTGAAGTCGATCACGGGGCGTTAATCCAGGGAAGCAAACAGGCCATTACCAGCAATCCCGAAGGCAGGTTTCAATTATTTCGCATCGGCGACGCGCTAGCCTCACGCAATATCCACGCCGCTATCTATGACGCCCTACGCCTGGTGAAAGATCTTTAGGCCGCTACAGCTAACCTCGATGGAGAGGGTGAGGGCGAGCGATTAACAGCCACTCCGGTTACGCCGCATAATCGGCGGGTATTTTTCGACATCTTCGTTGATTGTCACTTCGACGCAATCTTCGACTTCGAAATTTGCAATATCGCTGTACAGCACTATTTCACTGCCGTCGAGCATCCTGATTTCGTAGCGAATCGGGGTTTCGGATTTATCTTCGGAGCCCGAAGGGGAAAACAAAAACCCGAGCCCCAGGGAAATCCTGCCGCCGCTGAATATGCTGGCGTAGATGCTGGTTCTGACCCCGATATCCTTTTCCTCTATATCATCGAGCTGAATCTTTTCCTTCGCGATAATCACGCCTGTTTTTTGTACCACTTCGGGCAGGGACCCCGGGGGCAGGTTTTTTGAAGCGCAGCCTGCCGTCAATAAGCCAATAATCAAAAGGGGCATATATCGAAATGGTAGATTCATGGTTAATTTTACTGTTGCAGGTCTTCGATCACGGCCTTGAGGAACCGTGTCGCTTCACCACCGGTCACCGCTCGGTGATCGAAGGTGAGCGCCAGCGGTAGCATGTGCCTGATCACGGGCTGCCCATCGCGCGCGACCACTTCATCGCGTGATTCGCCCGCACCGAGTATCGCCACCGTGGGTGGTAATACCATGGGCGATGCATAACGCCCGCCGATCGCCCCGTAATTAGACAGGGTGATACTGTTTCCGCGCAATTCAGCCGGTTTCAAGGAACGATTTTTAATTTTCTCCTTGAGCGCGGCCAGGCGTTCGACGATGCCATCGTGGTCGTCATCCTGTATATCCTGCATCACCGCAACAAACAGGCCCTGCGGCGCATCGACTGCGAGCCCGAGGTGGATTCTATCCAGCACGCGACGGCCATTGGCATGACTATCGTACCAGGCATTGAGCGAGGGTTCCGCCTTGCAGCCAGCGACCAAAGCGCGAATCAGGGTCGGGGTAATGTCGGCGCGGGATGGCAGATGGGTAATATCGGCATCGTCGACAATGGAGGCCGGGGCCACCTCGGCATGCGCCTGCGCCATGTTGCGCGCCATCGCCCGGCGTACACCGCGCAGGGGTTCCATTTTTCCGTGGGCGGCCAGGATACGCGCCACGCGCCGTACATCGTCGGCCAGTATCAAACCATCGTGGCCACTCGGAGTCACCATCGACAGTTCGACATCCATCCGATTGGCCAGTGCGCGCACCGCCGGTGTCGCTTTCACGCTGCTTGCGCTGTGGGCCAAGCCGACAGCCTGTTCTGGAATCACGTCTTCGGTAGATTCCATTTCACCCACGACGGTACCGGTATCCACGGTTTCATCTTCGCCAAATGCGACCAGGGGTTTGCCGGTTTCGATCACGTCGCCTACCTTCCCATAGAGGCGATTCACGGGGCCCGACTGGGGTGATGGGATATCGATAATCGCCTTGGCCGTTTCCATCGCCACCAGCGGTTGACCCTGCTCAATTTCATCGCCGGGTTTCACGTACCATTCGACTATTTCCGCATCGGGCAAGCCTTCGCCGAGATCGGGCAAATTGAAAATTTTCATCGGTACTCCATACTTTGTTTGACTGCGTATACGATTCGATCCACACCCGGCAGGTAATCCTGCTCGTAACGGTAAAGCGGCATTACCGTATCAAACCCGGTGACACGAATCACCGGCGCGAGTAACGAGGTGATACCCTCACCAGCCAGTTGCGCGGCGATCTCCGCGCCTACGCCAAAGCTACGCGGGGCTTCGTGGACGATCACACAGCGCCCGGTACGCGACACCGAATCGAGTATGGTATCGATATCGAGCGGTGAAATGGTGGCGACATCGATCACTTCGGCATCGATACCCTGCTGCGCGAGCTCGCTCGCAGCCTCCAGGGTTTCCTTTATCGAGGCACCCCAGCTTACCAGCGTGACATCGATTCCCTCGCGCAATATGAAACAGCTATCGAGCGGCAGGGCTTCGCCGTTATCCTCGATTTCCTGTTTGCCCAGGCGATACACCCGCTTGGGTTCAAGAAACACCACCGGGTCGGGGTTGCGGATAGCCGCCAGCAATAATCCGTAGGCCCGCGCGGGGGAAGATGGAATCACCACCCGTACGCCGGGCATATGCGCGAAAATCGCTTCGGTACTCTCGGAATGATGTTCGGGCGCGTGAATGCCGCCGCCAAAAGGTGCGCGGATCACCATCGGACAGCTCAGGCGCCCGCGCGTACGGTTTCGCATGCGTGCGGCATGGTTGATAATTTGATCCACCGCCGGGTAGATAAACCCCATAAACTGGAGTTCGACCACCGGTTTCAATCCCTGCGCCGCCATGCCGATACTCATACCGACGATAACCGATTCGGCCAATGGCGTATCGACTACCCGATCGGGGCCAAACTCTTCGATCAATCCATCGGTGGCGCGAAACACCCCGCCGTTTACACCCACGTCTTCGCCGAGCAGCACCACCTCTTTGTCCGCGCGCATCTCATGCGTGAAAGCATGGTTCACCGCCTCCAGCAGAGTCCATTCAGGCATGGCGCCTACCCTCGTCGAGCCAGGCTTTTTTCTGGCGTTCCAGCGCTGTGGTCGGTTTGGCAAACATGTAGTCAAAAAACTCACCCGGAGCCTGGTTCGAGGTGGCCTGGTAGACCTCGATGGCTTTCTTCACCTGCGCGTCGCTGTCATCGTAAAGCGATTTATCGTCTGCATCGCTCCATTGATAGTCGTTTTGCAGCAGGCGCTTAAACCGAATCAGGGGTTCGA
>JBGMRM010000351.1:0-3171 GCA_048061415.1 Gammaproteobacteria bacterium
CTGTGTAGGTGGCGTAGTAGATAATCGTGCCGTCGTCTTCTTCGAAACGCACGAAACGGGCATCCTCGATCCCTCCGCTTTCGGGCTCCGATCTGGGAAAGAGAACCCGCTCGGAAATCTGGTGATCCGGCTGAAATAAAATCTCATAATTGGATCGCGCCAGCCACATTGCTTTATCGATGGCTTCTAATTTAGCACTTGCTCGGATTTTAATACCGTTATGGTGCTCATCAATTTTTTCCCGCAACGCAGTGAAAGTGAAATTGTCCGCTAAATCGCTGAGCAGCCATTTTGTTACCCGGTTACTGGCTCCCATGTCCCGAAGTTTTAAATCAAACAGCTCTCGATTGTAGCTTGAATCGGTATGGATCCTCGGGGTGCGCACATAATTGCTCTGGGGATCAAAATACAGGTCATTATTCTTATCAATAATTCCGCTACGAAACTCGATGGACGAGATGTGGCCTTCACCAATGGCTCGGAAGCTCATGATGAATCGGCAGGATCCCTCGGGATCCGTTTCCTGACTCGTAACCTGAACCATGGAAGGGTTGAACAGTGCAGCCGCCTCCACGGAGTATTCGGCGGTGAAATAAGATCCGATCAGAAGCTGCTGTTGTTGGGTTAATTTACTGATATCAGGCACATGGCAAACCACTCTGTTAAAATTTCGTTCCAACGTCTCTCTTAAATAGCGGTGACGATGAGAAAAGTCGTGCAGAACGGTTTCCAATAACTTATTAGTCTGATCCGCATCGAGGTTTAGCACCCGGTTAATGATGTTGCGGATACGCTCTTCATTAGGCGGGATATAGGGGCGTGTAATAACACGGCCGATATTCGCATTTAACACGATGGGCTTGCGCCGCGCCTGTGGTACCGGGGGAGTAGAACTGGATTCTGCCATAGGTATGTCCAAATGTGCTGCAGGCTATATATATCACATTACAACAATAGCTGAATTTCTCATAAGATATCCCATTTTTTCTCTCACCCATTCACCTTCGCGCCTGCGGGTTTCGGGTCCGGCATCAGGGCTGTGTTTTTCTTTTATAGTTCGTTCAGTGAATCGTGATACTGTGGCTGGGAGGTTAATTCCAAATCTATAATCACGATGCCCAGCGATGGCAGGCAGGTGGATAATACATGAAAATTGCGATGTTAAGCCCTTTATCCTGGCGCACACCACCGCGACATTACGGACCCTGGGAAAACCTGGTCAGTCTGCTCACCGAACAACTGGTATCGATGGGCATCGAGGTGACGTTGTTTGCCAGCGGGGATTCACTCACCTCAGGCAAGCTCGCCTGGGTCTGCGAACGACCCTACTCGGAAGATCCCGGTATCGATCCCAAAGTATGGGAGTGCCTGCATATCGCTGAGTTGTTCAGGCGCGCAGATGAATTCGATCTGATTCACAATCATTACGATTTTCTACCGCTCAGTTACAGCGGCTTCACAGATACGCCAGTTGTCACCACGATTCACGGATTTTCTTCACCCTCGATATTGCCGGTTTATAAAAAGTACAATGACAGCACCCATTATGTGGCCATTAGTGATGCCGACAAATCTGCGGAACTCGATTATATTGCCACGATCCATCATGGAATCGACCTCAATCAATTCAAATATCAACCGGAAACGGGAGACTACCTGCTGTTTCTTGGGCGTATCCATCCTGAAAAAGGGGTTCATGATGCCATTGAGGTCGCAGGTAAAACCGGTAAACGTCTCGTCATCGCCGGAATCGTGCAGGACGAGGCTTATTTCAAGGAACAAATTGAACCCTGCGTTGATGGATCAAAAGTGCAATACATAGGCCCTATCGGGCCGCAAAAGAGGCAGCAGGTTATGGGCGGTGCACTGGCCCTGTTGCACCTGATTCATTTTGCTGAGCCGTTCGGCCTGAGCGTGGTCGAATCCATGGCCTGCGGTACGCCGGTCATCGCATATGATCGGGGTTCAATGCCGGAACTCATTCAAGATGGCAGCAGCGGATTTATCGTGGATGACCTGGATGCAGCCGTACAGGCAGTGGGCAAAATTAACACCCTCGACCGGCGCGTATGCCGGGACGATGTAGAGAAGCGTTTCACTTGCCAGCGTATGGCGCAGGAGTACCTGGGCATCTACCAGAGGATTCTTGAGGATCGGGAAAACTACCGTCCTTGGGGACACTATGAAAATTTGCTCGAACGTAATGACCATAAGATCAAGGAACTGGTTGTTATCCCGGGTGAGCGACTAAGTCTGCAAAAGCACCGACGCCGAGCTGAACACTGGACTGTTGTTAGTGGCGAAGCACTGGTCACAGTGGGCGAAAAGGAAATTCCGCTAAAGCCGGGGCAGTCAGTGGATATCCCAAAAGGCGCAGTCCACAGAATCATGAACCCCGGCGAGATCCCGCTGGTTATAGTAGAAGTCCAGATGGGCGATTATTTCGGGGAGGACGATATTATTCGGTTGGAGGATGACTATGACCGTTGCACCTAAACCACCGGCAATCATCAAGCGTTATGCGTCCAACCCGATTCTAACAAGGGACGATATCCCTTATCCGGTAGAAACCGTGCACAATGCCGGCATTACGCGGTATGACGGTCGCATTATTATGCTATTTCGATCCCACCTGCGTAGCGGTCGATCCATTATCGGTATTGCCGAAAGTGTAGACGGCTTCAAATTCACGGTTGGACAGGCGCCTTTCATGGTTCCCTCGACAGAAGGCAGCTTTGCTGAATACGAAGCCTTTGGTGTGGAGGACCCCAGGATCTGTTGCATCGATGGTGAATATTTGATCACCTACAGTGCCTATTCAAGGCACGGTGTGCGCATCGGCCTCGCGAAAACCCGGGACTTCAGGTCTGTGCAGCGAGTCTCACTGATTTCGGAAGCAGACATGCGTAATATTGTTATCTTCCCCGAGCGCTTTAACGGTCGTTACGCCCGACTTGATCGTCCGCATTCGGAAATCAGTCCCTGGTCGGTGTGGTTGTCGTGGTCGCCAGATTTAATACATTGGGGTGATTCAGAAGTGCTGATGAAACCAGTGCCCTATCATTGGGATGAGAGCAAGATCGGACCCGGTGCAACCCCGATCCGCACCGACCGTGGCTGGCTTTGTATTTATCACGGTGTATTCGAAACCATGGACGGTGCCGTGTATCG
>JBGMRM010000352.1:0-3171 GCA_048061415.1 Gammaproteobacteria bacterium
TCGGTAAACGGAGTGCAGGTAAGGTGAGTTGGCTTTCACCGATTCGGGCAGGCGCTTCAATTCTCGCTTACCCTGCGCCAGCGAATCAAATTCGTTATAAAACACTCGATAGATTTGTTGCGCCTCCAGGCTTCCTTCGTATAAATAAGTTTTATCCAGATCAAGCGGCCAGTCATTTTGCAGGAAATAAGCCAGTTCCTTTGCCGCAGACTTACTTCTCACCAGTACCTGTATCGATACCTTGTTGCCGTCAGCCCTGATCAACCATTCCCGGCTTTGCTGCAACTTTCCCTCGAGCCACCGCCTGTAGTCCGGTGGCGAATCGACCTGAGTGCTGGCTGCAACGACTTCCTGCTCGACTTCGACACCTATTCTTTCTGTTTCCTGCTGGTCTACCACCACCTCGTCTTTTTCAATAACACCGCTAACTAATAGGGTAGCCGCCTCTTGCTCAGGCGTAACTACTTCTACCCCGGCACTTGCGGCAACGGCCTGTTCTTTGGGGAACTCACGGACTATTGCTGCTTCAGGCTCCTCGGCAGCATTGTTATCGACTACTGACGATGTTTCGCTTCCGGGTTGCTTCGGCTCTTTAGCCGGCTGTTGTGTGGCTGGAGTAGTAGCCGAGATGGCGTTATCAAAAATGGACTGGACCAGGTCCGTAGCGAATAACTGGTAGTTCTTAAAAACAGCAAAGGCGAAGGCTAGCAGAATCAACATCGCGAGCCACCACAATAGCCCGGATTTCTTGCCCGATACCCTGTTAAAACTACTGTCATTCACCGCGGCAACGACATGCCTGGAACTGATATTATGGGTGCTCTCTGAAAACGCCGATAGCAGGATCTTGTCTGCAATAATATTAATACGGCGTAACAGGCCATTCGAGTAGTGTTCTATTTTTTTCGCAATATCCGGCCTGATTAATTCAGGCCCGCTATAACCGACTTCGCGCATCCTGAAATTGAGGTATTGATGAATTTCGTCCTTCGTCAGTGGGGATAAATTAAAACTGTGCGTAATTCGTTCGCGTAACTGACGAATCGATTTTTGCGCCAGATTTTCATCCAGCTCCGGTTGCCCAAACAAAATGATCTGCAATAATTTGTTCTGGTCGGTTTCGAGATTGGATAAAAGCCTGATTTCTTCCAGCGTATCGATCGGCATTCCCTGGGCTTCCTCGATAAACAATACGACCTGCCTGTTTTCAATGTGGCGTTGCAACAGGTATTCCTGCAACAAATGCATGACCTCGTGCTTCGATGCATCTTTAGTGACCTCCAGGTTCAACTCATTCGCGATCACGAACAGGATGTCTTCCGGGGTCACACTGGGGTTGCCAATGTAGACGGTTTCCACCGATTCGGGGAGCTTGAGTTGCAACATGCGGCATAACATGGTCTTGCCACTTCCTACTTCGCCAACTACCTTGATAATGCCTTCCCCACGGTGAATCGCATACACCAGCGCGCCGAGGATATCACCACGCTTTCCACCGCCGAAGAAAAGACTGGTGTCCGGCGTGATTTTGAATGGTGGGCGCCTGAGGCCAAAATACTCCTCGTACATGGCTATTCCTTATCCTCGAAACGATCCATGCGTCCATACAAGGTGGTGCGGTTCACGCCCAGCATTTCCGCTGCTTTGCTTACATTACCATCGTGTTCCTGCATCGCCAGTTCTACCATTTCCTTTTCCACCGATTTCAGCATTTGATCGAGCTGAAATCCCTCTGAAAATAAAGTGCGTCTGAGCCAGTCGTCGCCGCTAACGTCCTTACCGAATTGCTGCAATTCCGACATTTCTAATTCGAGCACTTCAGGTTTGATTGTCTGCCCTGGGTACTTGGCCGACAAGCGTATAATAATATTTCTCAATTCTCGCACATTTCCCGGAAAAGTATAATCTTTCCAGAGACTTAGCGCTTCATCATCGAGCTGAAATGTAGGCATCTGCTCGCTCGCCTGCTGCCTGAAATAATCCAGCAATTCGCGTTTATCGTCCCTTCGTTGATGCAATGTGGGCACGCGTAAAGTTAATACACTCAATCGATAGTACAGGTCTTCGCGAAACTGGCCGTTTTTTATTGCTGTGGATAAATCCTTATTGGTCGCCGCCAACACACGCGCTGCCGCATGGCGCGGTTGTGTCTCGCCAATGCGATAAAATTCCCCATTTTCCAGCACACGCAGTAGCTTGGCCTGTAAATCCATCGGCAGGTCGGCTACTTCGTCGAGAAATAATGTACCGCTACCGGCTTCTTCAAAAAAACCCTTCTGGGTGTCCGTAGCCCCGGTAAAAGACCCCTTGAGGTGGCCAAATAGCTGCGATTCTAGCAATTCGCCATTGAACGCGGCACAGTTCAGGGTTAAAAATGGGTCACGCTTTCGCGTACTGCATCGATGCAGGTTGCGTGCGGTTACTTCCTTACCGCTACCCGACTCGCCTTCAATCAACACCGGGTAGGGCGAATCTGCGAGCTGGCGGATTTGCATTCGTAATAGTTCAATGGCCTGACTGGAGCCGATGATTCCTTCGATATCCCCATAGTCGGCATCGCCACCACCCGCTTCCAGTTGCTGTTTCAGGCGCGCCCTGATTTCCGCGATATCGCAGGGCTTGGCGATGAAATCTACCGCCCCGTCTTCCTTGGCCTGCAACACGTGTTTTTTATTGTCCTGCCCGGACAAAACCAGCACCCGGGTGGATGGATGCATTTGCGATATTTTTCGAATAACCGCCAGACCTTCGTCGGGCGTATGCGTGTCCGGCGGCAGGCCGAGGTCAACCAGCGCCAGTGTCGGTGACGCCTTCATCTTGCGCAGGGTATCGAAACTGGAGGGTCGATCCACCGCGCGCTCGACCTGGTACTCTTCGCTCAACACATATTCGAGACTGTCGGCGATAATAGCGTCGTCGTCGACCAGCAGCAGCGTCGGTTTATTTATATTGGTCTGTGACATACCAGCCCTGATTGTAGTCAGTTAATACAGTATAGTGTCTAAAACTCAACAACTCAAATGGTACTTTAATAATCGGCTAAAACTATTTGATATATAAAGGAAAACTGAAATGGCGCAAAATTACCAGCGCCCGGTAAAATAGAGCGTATTTGGTTTTTCCCCCACAAAATCAATCGTTTACAGTAAGCGACTGGACGCACGATAATAA
>JBGMRM010000353.1:0-3163 GCA_048061415.1 Gammaproteobacteria bacterium
GTGCTTGGCGTCAACACTGCTGTTATAGGAGGCGGTCAATATGGTAGTGGTCTTGGCATCGCCATCATTGCACCGATTATTCGCCAGGAATTTCGCAGCAATCTACCCGCTAACTGGTAATCGACTGCGGTCTCGATCTCTCGACCAACTGTATCCGCATCGATTAATCGCTGGCGCTGCGCGTGTATACTCTACGATTTGACCATCGATATAACCCTGGTGGAACATCCGCTTTGAAAATTCTGATCAAAAATATGGTCTGCGATCGTTGCAAAATGGCGATTCAACAAGTACTCGATACGCTCGGGCTGAAGGCCTCGGCCATCACTCTGGGCGAGGCGGATTTCGGCGATTCAACCCTGGACGCTAAGCAGCTGGAGCAAATTCGGCAGAGCATCGAGCCGCTTGGATTCGAATTGATTAACGATAAAAGAACCCGGTTAATCGAAAATATCAAAAAACATGTGATCGCCCTGGTGCAGCAACAGGCAGCACCGGAAAAGCTCAGGCTTTCCGATTACCTGGGTGAGCGTATTCATCTTGATTATACGCATCTCAGCAACCTGTTTTCGACCGTCGAAGGCGTCACCATAGAACAGTATTTCATCAATCAGAAAATTGAAAAGACACGCGAATTACTGGTTTACGACGAGCTCACGCTGACCGAAATTTCCCACCGCCTCGGCTATAGCAGCGTGGCCCACCTGAGTCGTCAGTTTAAAAAAGTGACCGGAATGACACCATCGCAGTTCAAGCAATTGCGCGATAGCGGGCGACGCCAGTCTCTCGATAAAGTGTAAAGCGTGACCCGGAAAATGCACTTTTTCGAGATACCCTGGGCGAAAAAGTGTAAATTCTGCAACATCTTGCCAAAATGATGTAACAACTTCGTGGGCGAACACCCATACTATTACCTGTTTTGAAAGCTGCTTGGGGCAGGACTGGTTTACCCAGGTCTTGCTTATATTTTTATTTAATCACATAAGGAAAAAACCATGAGCAATGTAATCCATTTATCGATACCCGGCATGAAGTGCGGTGGCTGTGTAACCGCGATTGAGAAGGCCCTGGACAATGAATCCGACGTTATCCAGGCGAGTGTCGACCTGGAAAAAAAGCGTGCGCGGGTTGAAACCAGTGCGACACCGGCAGTATTGATCGACGCGATCAAGACTGCGGGCTTCGATGCCACAGAACTGCCTGGGGATGATCAGGAATTATCCGCATGAGCACTGCCATCCGGTTGTCGGTATCGGGCATGAGCTGTGCCGGTTGCGTGGCCTCGGTTGAAAATGCAATAAATGCCGTCGATGGTGTATCGCTGGCGAGTGTCAACTTTGCCGAGCATACCGCCACGGTCGATGGCGATGTAATCGTCGGGGCGTTGGTCGAGGCCATCCGTTCGGCCGGTTACGACGCCGCGCAGCTTGTCGGCAGCGAAGACGAAGCCGAAAAACAGGAAGCGGAGATGGTCTATTACCGCAAGCTGCTGAAAAAGGCTATCTTCGCCGGAATAATCGGTATTCCTCTTTTCGTATTAGGATTATCCGGCTTTCTGCCGGAATTTGAGGATGGTTCCGGACGCCTGTTCTGGCTAGTCGTTGGACTACTGACATTGATGGTGTTAGTTTATTCCGGAGGGCATTTTTTCACCGGCGCCTGGAAATCGGCAAAAAATCACAACGCGAATATGGACACCCTGATCGCGCTGGGGACCGGCACGGCCTGGTTTTATTCGATGGTGATTATAGCCAACCCGTCGCTGGTGCCATCGATGGCCCAGCATGCCTACTTTGATGCAGCCGCGGTCATTATCTCATTGATCAATTTGGGCGGCGCACTGGAAATGCGCGCGCGCGGTAAAACCTCCGAAGCGATCAAGCGCCTGATCGGTTTGCAGCCTAAAACCGCACGCGTGATACGCGATGGCATCGAGCAGGATATCCCGATCGAAGATGTCGGTCTCGATGAAACCCTGAGGGTGCGTCCCGGCGAGCGTATCGCCGTCGATGGCGTCATCGTCGATGGCCATTCGAGTATCGACGAGTCGATGCTAAGCGGTGAACCCGTGCCGGTTCAGAAGCAAAGCGGCGACGAGGTGGTAGGCGGCACCATTAACAAAACCGGAAGTTTCCTGTTCCAGGCGAAGCGAGTCGGCAAAGACACCGTGCTATCGCAAATAATCGAAATGGTACGCAGCGCACAGGCTTCGAAACCTGCCATTGGGCGGCTGGCGGACAAGGTATCGTCTGTTTTCGTTCCGAGCGTCATGATTGTCGCGGTTATCACTTTTCTTTCCTGGATGAATTTCGGCACTGGCGATCAGATCACCACCCTGGCAATTGTCACCACTATGACCGTATTGATTATCGCCTGTCCCTGTGCGCTCGGGCTGGCGACACCAATTTCGATCATGGTCGGTGTCGGCAAGGCAGCGGAATATGGCATATTGATCCGTCACGGCGATGCACTGCAAATGGCCGGTAAACTCGATACCATAATCCTCGACAAGACCGGCACCGTTACCGAGGGTCGTCCTAGTGTGACATCGATGGTCACACTCGATGACTGGAACGAGGAAGACTTATTGCAGTGGGGCGCCAGCATCGAACAGGCTTCGGAACACCCGTTGGCAGAAGCCATCGTCGAGGCGGCGAAGGAGAGAAAAATCACACTGCTGGAAACCGAGCAATTCAGCGCCATCGTCGGCCACGGCGTCGAAGCGAAGATCAGCGGTAAAGACGTATTACTGGGTAATCGCAGGTTGATGAGCGACCGCAATATCGATATTACCGCGCTTGAAGCCGAGCTTGGCGAATTAACCCAACAGGCCCAGACCCCGATGCTTATGGCTGTGGATGGTAAGGCTGCGGGCATCATTAGCGTTTCCGATGCGATCAAGCCAGACTCGATGGCAGCGGTTCAACGCATGCTCAAGGCCGGTTTAAAGGTGGTATTGCTCACCGGTGATAACCAGGGAACTGCCGAAGCCGTCGCGAGAAAGGTAGGGATCACCGAAGTCATTGCCGAAGTGCTGCCCCAGCATAAGGCGGAAGAAGTCGAGCGCCTGCAGAATAAGGGAGAACGTGTCGGCATGGTTGGAGACGGCATTAACGATGCGCCTGCATTGGCGCGCGCCGACGTCGGTTTCGCGGTCGGTACC
>JBGMRM010000354.1:0-3151 GCA_048061415.1 Gammaproteobacteria bacterium
GGTGACTTCGGTCGGTGACGCCATCGAATCGTCGTCCGATTGAACCGCGTCGATGGTGCCCTTTTGCATGGCGCGAAAAAGCTCACTCGTGGGCACTAACTGATCGGCAAAGTATAGTTCTATCTGCATGTCACTACCGGCGATTTTGTTAAACGACTCGATAGCCGGTTTGATTACATGCGCCGCCAGTGCCGGGCCCGCGTAGGTTTGCATACGCCATTTTATGGTTGATTTAGTCTGGGCATGCACGGCCGGTGCACTCAGTGTGGCTGCACCCGCCGCCAGGCCGGCCCCTGCTGTTTTCAGAAACTGTCGTCTTGTGTTTTTAGCTTTAGTAGTCATAGGTTCCTCGGTTGGGTTGTTTTATGTATCAGTACTAACACTCTATTCGCCGTTATAGTTACATGTTGCTAACGTGCGTAAATAGACTCGGGTAGCCATAATGCAATCTGCGGAAATTCCATCACCAGCATCAGCGCGACAATCATGGCAATTACAAAAGGTATTATCGAACCATAGATATCCCGCAGACTGATCTCCGGGGGAGCCATGGCGCGCATTAAAAACAGGTTGTAGCCAAAGGGTGGGGTCATGTAGGCGATTTGCGTGGTAATCGTGTAGAGCACGCCATACCAGATCAAATCAAATCCCAGGGCGCCTACCAGCGGAACGTAAAGTGGCGCGACGATTACCAGCATCGCGGTATCGTTGAGAAATGTTCCCATTACTATAAATGACAACTGCATTAAAATCAGAATCGTCCAGGGATCCAGTCCAAGCTGGCCGGTAAATAAATTTTCAATTGCTTTCACGGCACCCAGGCCATCGAATACCGCGCCGAAGCCCAGAGCCGCGAGGATGATCCACATGAACATGCAGGAGATGGACAGGGTCTGGCGTACCGAGTTCTCGAATACCTCGCGGTTCATGCGGCCCTTGACCACGGCGGCCAAAAAAGCTGTCATCGCGCCGATGGCCGAGCTTTCGACCAAACTGGTCCAGCCGTTTACGAACGGTACCATCATCGCGGCGAAGATCAGGATCGGTAACAGGCCTGCACGCAGCAGGCGTAATTTTTCCCGCATCGGCACATCCCGTTCTTCCTTTGCTAATACGGGTCCAAGCTCGGGTTGGTAACGACAGCGAACGGCTATGTAGATAATGAACAGCGCAGCCATCATCAATCCCGGAATCACGCCGGCGAGCCACAACTGCCCCACCGGTTGGCGTGCGATCATCGCATATAGCACCAGCACCACGGAGGGAGGCACCAGTATGCCGAGCGACGAACCCGCCTGTATGACCCCGGTCACCATACGTTTGTCGTAGCCCCTGCGCAGTAACTCGGGCAGGGCAATGGTGGCCCCGATCGCCATGCCGGCCACGGATAGCCCATTCATTGCCGAGACCAGCACCATTAAACCGATGGTACCGATCGCCAGCCCGCCATGTATGCCCCCCATCCATACGTGGAACATTTTATACAGGTCATCGGCTATTTTGGACTCCGACAATATGTAGCCCATGAAGATAAACATCGGTAGTGTCAACAGCGGGTACCATTTCATCAGCTTCATCGCCGATGAAAACGGAATATCCGATCCCCCGGTACCCCACATGGTGATAGCGGCAAGGGCCGCTACCGCTCCGATAGCACCGAAAACCCGCTGCCCGGTGAACAGCAAGAGCATCATCGAGGAAAACATCAAAAGCGCGATCATTTCGTAGGGCATCAGAGTTTTACCCCGCGAAGCTTTGCGATATCCTTGATCAGTTCACAAGTCGCCTGCAGCAGCATCAGGAAAATACCGACGATCATGGTTATCTTTATTGGCCACATCAAGGGCCGCCAGGCGGTAGCACTGCGTTCGCTGTACCGCAGGGAATACTGGGTGCTTTCGACCCCGCCCCAGAGCAGCACGCCAAGATAAAAAATCAGGAAAAACACGGTAATGGAATCAACCCAGGCCTTCTTCCGATCCGACCAGGGCGAATAGAACAGATCCATGCGCACATTCGACCCCATCTGGATCGAATAAGGGCCACCTAAAATATAGTAAGCCACCATCGCAAACTGGGCGGTTTCCAGCGTCCATAACGAGGGTAAAAAGAAGGTTTTGGAAATCGACGACCACAGCAATACCCCAACCATCACGAAGATGCCATACATGGCAACACGCCCGATTCGGTAATTCACCGCTTCGACGATGGTAACGTACTGCCTAAGCACTCTTGGCATGATCACTCCTCAACGGAATTTCGTAGCCAAAATGTGCGGCTGAACTGGAAATCAGGGTCGCCAGGATTTGGGTCATTTGCCGGCAGGATTCTACGCTGCCCAACAAATCGTTCTTGACTTCGATCATCGCATTCAACAGGCCATTTTTATCGCCGTGCAGGCCCAGCGTATGGGTGACACCATCTTCGGGTCCGTATGGCTGGTTCGCGATAACGCTGAGCGTAGCCTGATCCGCCGCAAGTAACACCATTTGGTCGCCTAAGCGCTTGTCCCGATCACTAATGATACCGATATCAACATCCCTGGTCTCACCGAGATAAACCGGGGTAAAGGTATGGATAGTCACAAGTAAAGGCGGCTCGGTAAATTCCGCAAGGCGATCCGATATGGCCGATTCGAACGGCAGGTAATATTGATCATAACGCTGTTTAACTTCGTCGATACTCAAATTCCGGTTGCCGGGCACTTCGAACAGCTCGCTTTTCTCGGGTATCGCACCCACCGCCCCAAAATGGCGATTGCAGTCGTAAACCAGTCGCGATACCGTGGTTGACAGCAGCGGCGCATCCAGCACGCGACTGACGGCGCAGGCGAGGTCGAAAGCGCCAATGTCCATCGCGATGTGGCTCTGCAGCGCACCGTCTACAAGCTGTAAGTTTTCAAACCGCGCAGGAATGTAGTTAGAGGCGTGCTCGCAAACCAGCAACAACCGAGCGCGCCCTGCTTTGTTGAAAAGTGACACAGGGGGAACCTCAGCCTGTGTATTCATGAGTCATTCGATTCAATAGAAGTTATTCAAATGGTTTTGTTATTAATTTTTCACTGCGTTTAATCCTGGTAATATTTTTTCTTATTTTAAAACGCTTGTCAAGTGAGCCCAGCCTGCCGGTCCGGTAGAAACGCAACAGGTCG
>JBGMRM010000355.1:0-3148 GCA_048061415.1 Gammaproteobacteria bacterium
ATGACATAGTCGCTAATCCCCTGGCCAGCTACTAATCAGCAAATACACTCCCGGAATTAATAACACCCAACTTACCAGCGGCATTAAAAACTGGCCGCTGCCGACCATGACCGGGGCCAGACCGTCGAGGGCGGCGATGATGCTGGCGCTGACCACGAAACCGCTGCCGATGATGGCGCGAACGTTGCGATGGCCGGCATGGCGTATTTCCTGCCGCAGGGATTCGATTTGTTCGGATTTCCATTCGACCTGCAATTCGTCATTGGCTATTTTTTGCAGGGCCTTGAATGCGAGTTGTGGTAAATCCGGCAGGTTTTCGGCGATATAGGGCAGGTTCCGCTTCAGGCCCTTGACCAGTGCGCGTACCCCGAGTTGCTCGCTCAACCAGCGTTCGAGGAAGGGTTTTGCGGTATCCCAAAGGTCGAGTTGCGGGTAGAGTTGCCGCCCCAGACCCTCGATGTGCAGGAAGGTTTTTTCCAGCAATAACAATTGCGGCTGTATTTCCATGTTAAATTCGCGCGCAGTCTGAAACAGGCGCAGCAATAAATGACCGAAGGAAATTTCGGCCAGTGGGCGCTGGAACATGGGTTCGCACACGGTACGTATCGCAGCCTCAAAATCATCGATTCGGGTGTTGCGGTCGACCCATCCCGAGTCGACATGCAATTCGGCTACGCGGCGGTAGTCGCGGTTGAAAAACGCCACAAAATTTTCTGCCAGGTAGCGCTGGTCCGAGGTTGACAACGAACCCATGATGCCAAAGTCGACTGCGATATATTTGGGGTTCTCAGGATTCTCGCGCGATACGAAAATATTGCCGGGGTGCATGTCGGCGTGGAAATAATTGTTTTTATAAACCTGGGTGAAAAAAACCTCGACTCCCTTGCGCGACAGAACTTCGAGATCGATATTGTTCGCTTTGAGCTGTTCGATGTCCGATACCGGGATGCCCTCGATTCGCTCCATCACCATCACTCGGGATCGGCAATAATCCCAGTAAACCTTCGGCACATAGAGGTCGTCCGACCCCTCGAAATGGCGGCGCAATTCATTTGCGTTTGCAGCCTCGCGAATTAAATCCAGCTCGTTGAGTAGCGTCTTTTCAAATTCATGTACGATTTGCAACGGTTTGATGCGCTTTGCTTCATCCCAGAATCGGTCGACCATGCGCGCCAGCAGGTTCAATACTTCGATGTCCTGTCTGATACGCTGCTCGATGTTGGGGCGCACGATTTTGACAACAACATCCTCGCCGCTTTTTAACTGCGCCTGGTAAACCTGTGCGATCGATGCCGAAGCCATGACATTGTCGTCGAATGACTGGAACGCCTGTTCGATCGGCATCCCTAGTTGCTGCTCGACTATGACACGCGCCTGGCTAAGCGGGAAAGGGGGCACCTGGTCGAGCAGTTTTTCCAGTTCGTTAACAATGTCTGCCGGCAACAGGTCGCGCCGGGTCGCCAGCATTTGCCCGAACTTGATGAATATTGGCCCGAGCGATTCGATGCACAGCCGCAATCGTTCGGCCTGGCTCAGCCTGGAGCTGCGAAACCAGTTAAACGGATTGATAAAAACCAGCAGGCGCAAGGGGCGGAAAAAATGCATCGACAGGATGATTTCATCAAGCCCAAAACGGGCCAGGGTGAAATTGATGACGACCAGTCGATACAGGGTATGCATGCTTAACCGGCGTCGGTTTTCAACAAACGGCGCAGGCGTGCCTCGGCGCGGTCCACATCGTGTTTTAATTCCGTAACCTGCCGCTGGAAACGTTCGAATTCGACCTGGTTAGGAGATAAATGCGCTTCTTCTCGTAGGTACTCGCTGCTCGTGTGCATCAGTGATCTGGTGCTTTGGCGCAACCAGTCGCGGAACACCCGAACCCGCTGGTGAATCTGGTAAGCCAGCACATCGCCGGTGTACTTCGACAATACTTCCTCCCAGTCGATTTCAAGTTCGGTGAAAATTTTCTGCATCTGTTGCGCTATTGCGGCATCGCCGTTGATATGGACGCCTTCCTGGATAGAAGTACTAATTTTGTCTTCCTGCTGCGCCAGGTTAAGCAGTGCAAACAGGCCACCAGCGATGGTCGCGTCGACCGTTTTGGCCGGTTCGTTCTGGCTGAGCCGGATACCCCAGCTACCCGGATGGCAAAACAGTTTAAGATCCAGATCGGTGAGGTGAATCGCGACACAGTGTCCTTCGAGTTTTTGGCAACGCTGGAGTACCTGCTGGTCGAACGACAGCAGGTGGTTACTGCCGATTTCGGCTACCGCGAGCAGGGTATTGGGGATGGTGTCGAGCATGGTTACCGTGACGATTAATTCGCTCGGGGTTGAAAACTGGGCCAAAAATCGGAGCGCATATTACCCGCTCAATACTTGAATGCACGGTGCAAAGCGACGATGCCACCGCTCAGGTTATAGACGTCTACCTCGTCGAAACCGGCCTCATCGAGCATTATTTGTTTCAGCGTTTCCTGATCGGGATGCATGCGAATCGATTCGGCCAGGTACTGATAGCTGGCACGGTCTTTGGCGACCCACTCGCCCAGTCGTGGCAGTATATTGAACGAATAAAAATCGTAGGCTTTCTCCAGCGGCTCGTACAAAGGCCGGGAAAATTCCAGTACGCAAACACGTCCGCCGGGTTTCAACACACGGCGCATGGAGCCAAGCGCACCCGCCTTATCGGTGAGGTTGCGCAGGCCAAAGGCTATGGTAATACAGTCGAAGCTGTTATCCGCAAAGGGCAGGGTTTCGGCGTCGCACTGAACCGCCTCGATTCGATTCAGCATTCCCCTGTCGATCACGCGGTCGCGCCCCTGTCGCAGCATCGAGGCATTGATATCGGCCAGATAAACCCGCCCGCTATCTCCTACCAGTTCGGCCTGTTTGATCGCCAGATCGCCAGTCCCGCCTGCAAGATCGAGAACGGTATGGCCGGGCCTCAGGCCACATAGCCCGAGGGTAAATTTCTTCCATAAACGGTGAATGCCGAACGACATCACGTCGTTCATCAAGTCGTAGTTGTTGGCTACCGAATCGAACACGGACGAGACGCGCCGTTGTTTTTCGGACAGCGGTACCTCGTCGTAGCCGAAATGGGTGGTGGATTCTTTTTGCACGGGCAATTTAATATGGATTAG
>JBGMRM010000356.1:0-3146 GCA_048061415.1 Gammaproteobacteria bacterium
GGGACAGTACCGGCGTATTTGTTTTTAACTTGATTCTGGAACTCCATGGCTTTTCGGTACTCATTATATTAATTATTCCAGTGTGAGCCATTCGATTTAACTGCCGGTTTAGATCGGTGTGCTTTGCTGGACTCAGTTACACTAAAGGGGCTTTCAAAAATATCGATACCATGCGCTACCGTTTAATACGATCATGACCAGGCTGAGCTTGATTGAGCGACGATTACGTATTACCACCGGATTGATACTAGCTACCTATATCCTTATCCACCTGAGCAATCATGCCCTCGGCCTGATTTCGCTGGAGGCGATGGAGGCCATGCGTAAGTTTGTGACGCCATTTTGGCGAAGTACGGCCGGTGGCTTACTGATATACACATCCATACTCACACACTTCGGCATGGCTCTCATGTCCCTGTATCGACGCACCACACTACGAATGCCTGCCTGGGAGCTATTTCAGCTCGTATTGGGTTTGTCGATTATTCCATTGCTGGCAGGGCATGTAGCTGCTACCTGGGGTTCACGGGTACTGATGGATATCGATATCAACTACGAATCTGTGCTGAGTGCCATATTGAGCAGTGACTGGTTGTTATTTAAGCAGGCCATGTTGTTACTGGTGGCCTGGAGCCATGCGGTGATTGGTTTGCATTTTTTTCTGCGCCTGTTTTCATGGTATCGACTCTGGTCATTTCATTTGTACCCACTGGTGTTTTTAGTGCCTTTGCTGGTTGTCCTTTCGATGGCTCGAATGGGAATAGAGCTGAATGTCTGGCAATCAGGGGAGGAGAGCACCGTGTCCGCGGAGCCCGAGCTGGATAACTATGGTGCAGGCAATGATTATTATAATTCCCAGACGAGGGAGCCAGATTTAACCAGGGTAGATCTGTTTCGTAATGGCGTGCTTATTTCTTTCTACGCACTATTGTCGCTGACCCTTGTGGCAAGGATTTTTAGAGATAAAAAGCGGCAGAAAGCCGGAACTGTGACGATAAGCCACGTCAATGGTCTCGAACTGAAAGGTAAGCCTGGTCAATCGATCCTGGAAATCATTAGAAAACATTCTATTCCGCATGCATCCCTTTGCGGTGGCCGGGGTCGATGCACCACCTGTAGAGTGCGGGTAGGGGCAGGATGTTTCAAGCTGGAGAAACCTTCAAAGCTGGAACAGTTTGCACTGGACCGGATCGGAGCGCCGCCGAATGTTCGCCTCGCCTGTCAAACTCGTCCGCTGCACGATATTCAGGTGAGCCCGTTACTGCCGCCGGATTTGGGTATTGAAGGTAGCTTAAAAAAAGGTGGTGTCAGTGGCGAAGAGCGAGAAGTGGTGGCTATGTTCGTTGACCTTCGGGGCTCTTCAAAAATGAGTGAAAGCCATTTACCCTACGACGTATTGTTTATATTGAACCGCTTCTTTTTAGAAATGACAGACGCTTTAACAATCAGTTACGGTCATTATGCGCAGTTTGAGGGGGATGGGCTTCTGGCGCTTTACGGCCTGGAAAGAGGGTTAAAGCAGGGATGTCTCGATGCCCTCGAAGGTGCTGTCGATATGCAGACAAGGATGAATGCGTTGAATGAAAGACTAAAAAGTGAATTAAAAGAATCGTTAAACTTTGGCATCGGAATCCATTGTGGGCAGGCAATTGTCGGTACTATGGGGCCACCGTCTTCGCCCAATCACTCCGCGATTGGCGACTGCATTAACGCTGCAGCGCGACTGGAAGGGAAATCCAAGGAACTGGAGTGCATCCTGGTAGTATCGGATGAAGTGGTCCGAAATGCAGGCGCCGATTTCAGTCGGTTTCCTACCCAGGAAATCAGTTTGCGTGGGAAGCAGCAATCGGTTCGTGTGTATGTTATTAAGAATCCTCTGGATGTTTCTGATAACCTGTAATTATTGGGTAGATGGTTATTCCTGTTCCAGCCCTCTAAATTAACTTGCGTTGCCGAGGAATAATCGAAGATAGAATTATTACTCGTCTAAATGGTCAAAGTGGTCGGTGGTGTGATCAAAATGAGTGGAAAACAGTGAGCAATAAAAATCGCTTTAGCTACTGGTCAATGAGTTTGATCTTTGTATTGGTCAGCCTGGTTTTCAATACAGTACAGGCGGGCTGTGAAGATAAACGTTCCCCTGGAATGGACTGGTCCGGGTGTAAGAAAATGCATAAGATGCTCAATGGACAAAATTTTACCGGGAGTAAATTCGATAACGCCAATTTGTACTCAAGCAATCTCGATCGAAGTAATTTTACCGACGCCAGTCTGGTAAAAACCGATTTTTCCCGTGCCAGCTTTAACTTTAGTAATTTCACTCGGGCCAATTTAACCAGGTCGGTTGGTTTTCGGACCAGTTTCAACAATGCCAGTTTTTTAAATACGCGCATGTCAAAATCGGAATTCTCCCGAGCGAGTTTTAAGGGCGCGAGTTTTTTCGAGGTCGACTGGTCGCGTGCCGAACTGGGGCGCGCAAATTTTTCCGGCGCACAGCTAAATGATGTCGATTTTGAATATTCTAATTTATCGCGTGCTAAATTTGATCGGGCTACCTTAAATAATGTCAACTTTTCCGGCGCTTACACCTTCCTCACGCGTTTTGAAAATGTTGACCTGAATAAGACATTGTGGCTCTCTCAGGCGCAACTCGATATGGCCTGTGGCAATGAAAATACCCGATTGCCGCCGGGTCTGGAAAAACCTGCTAGCTGGCCCTGTGCCGAGTAGATTTAATTCCGCATCAGTTGCCTGCCCGATGGAATCAAAGGCGTGCCTGACAGGTAATTTCTACACGGCTATCGCCAAATAATCGCCTCGACTCGGTGGTGGTGCGGGAAGGATAGTTGCCGGGTTCGAAAAATTCTCGGTAAGCGCTATCCATCGCATCGAAATCATCCAGATCGGCGAGGTGGACCTCGACCCGCACGATACGATCCATCGCCAGTTCGATTTCGGCGAGCATATCGGAAACTTTGCCGAGTACTGCGCGTGTTTCTGCCGCCACGTCGCCAAGTACTGCGAGACCGTCGGGAAAATCAGCGGCAACCAATCCCGAAAGAAATGCATAGCAGTCGTCTACCACCACCTGGCTAAACGGGGCTTTCGATTCGGGTACTGCTATGGGCTGGATTCGTTTAATCATG
>JBGMRM010000357.1:0-3109 GCA_048061415.1 Gammaproteobacteria bacterium
GGATATCAAAATCGAATCGAGTGCGTTGATTCCACTGTACCATGCTACGGATCTCGGCCTGCTGTGCCTCGGCAGTAGCAGCAAGGATCGGTTCAACAAGGATATGGGAACGATTTTTTTGCAACAGCTCGGCGAACTGGTCAGCACCCGATTGAAGGGTCTGCTGAGCCGTTAAAAATGGCCAGGGCGATGCAGGGAAAATATCTGGAATCGTTTATCCAGATGTTGCGCAGCGAAAAGTATTATTCCCCCCATACCTGTAGTAATTACCGCCGCGACCTGGAGTGCTTTGCCCGCTTCCTGCTGGAGCGCGATGTCTCCCACTGGCCCAGGGTCGACTACTCGCTGGTAAGCAGCTATGCCGCGCACCGCTATCGCAATGGTTTAAAAAGTCGATCGATACAACGCGAGTTATCTTCGATTCGTTCTTTTTATCGACACCTGATGCGCCAGGGCGTGGTCAAAACCAACCCCGCAAAGGAAGTCAGCGCGCCGAAGGCAGAGCAGCGCCTGCCTAAAACCTGCGATGCCGAGCAAATCGAACAATTACTGCACGGCGGTAACAATAATGAGCCATTGTTTATACGCGATCTCGCGATATTCGAACTGATTTACTCGTCGGGGCTGCGGCTCGCTGAACTGGTGAGCATCGATCTCGGCGATATAGACCTCACACAGAAACAACTGATCGTCACCGGGAAGGGCAACAAGCGGCGCTATTTACCGGTTGGATCGAAAGCGATCGATGCGATTCGACGCTGGCTCAGGATACGGCCCAGCTTTATCCGCGACCATGCAGAAAACGCATTGTTTCTAAGCAAGCAGGGAAAGCGCATATCCGCACGCAACGTTCAAAGCCGTTTAAACCGGCTGATCAGGCAGCAATCGCTCGATCAGCATCTATCGCCGCATACGTTGCGGCATTCATTCGCCACACATTTGCTGGAATCCAGCGGCGATCTTCGTGCGGTGCAGGAATTGCTGGGGCATGCCGACATCAGCACCACTCAAATCTATACCCACCTCGATTTTCAACATCTTGCAAAGGTGTACGATGCTGCGCATCCGCGTGCGAAAAGACGCTCCTGACCGGAGGATAGCACCCGTAATTAGTGGGAGCCTCAGAATGTCGTCCTTGAATTTACTTTTTATCATCCCAATATCGAAACATCACCACTCAAAAAAAATCGGGGTACCTTGTGGATCAATACAGCGGCACAACCATACTCTCGGTACGCCGCGGAAATAGCGTCGTGATCGGTGGCGACGGCCAGGTCAGCCTGGGTGATACCATCATGAAAAGCAATGCCAAAAAAGTACGCAGGTTATACAAGAACCAGGTGATCGCCGGATTTGCGGGCGGTACCGCCGATGCTTTCATGTTGTTCGAGCTGTTTGAGGGCAAGCTCGAAAAACACAGTGGCCAAATGGTACGCGCCGCGGTGGAGGTGGCCAAAGAGTGGCGCTCCAACAGGGCGCTACGCCGGCTCGAAGCCCTGCTTTGCGTAGCCAACCAGGAAGCCTCGTTAATTATTTCGGGCAATGGAGACGTGATCGAGCCCGAAGACAGCCTGATGGCGATTGGGTCGGGTGGAGCCTTTGCACAGGCAGCGGCACGCGCCATGCTCGATACTACCAAAATGAATGCCCGGGAAATCGTCGAAAAAGGCCTCCAGATCGCCGGTCAAATCTGCGTATACACCAACCTGAATCATAGCTTTGAACAACTCGACTACAGCGAAACCTAATCGTGGATAACAAATACCTTACCCAGTCGCCGATGACTCCGCGTGAAATCACGCAGGAACTCGACAACCACATCATCGGCCAGGACAAGGCGAAGCGCGCGGTCGCAATCGCGTTGCGAAACCGCTGGCGTCGCCAGCAGGTAAACGAGGAGCTACGCAACGAAATCACCCCGAAAAACATCCTCATGATGGGTCCTACCGGGGTGGGGAAAACCGAAATAGCCCGCCGGCTCTCGCGGCTGGCGAACGCGCCATTCATCAAGGTCGAGGCGACCAAGTTTACCGAGGTAGGTTATGTCGGCCGCGATGTCGAATCGATCATCCGCGACCTCGTCGATGTATCGGTTAAGGGGATGCGCGAAGCCGAGGTCAGGCGCGTACGTCATCGCGCCGAAGACGCGGCCGAAGAAAGAATACTCGACGCGCTGCTACCTCGCCCCACCGAATTTGAACAGGAAGCCGCGAGCGACAGTGGTAATACGCGGCAAAAATTTCGCAAAATGCTGCGTGAAGGCAAGCTCGATGACAGGGAAATCGAAATTGACCTGCTAATGCCTACGGTCGGTGTAGAGATCATGGCGCCGCCGGGTATGGAAGATATGACCAATCAGCTACAGGGTTTATTTCAGAATCTTGGCAGCCAGAAAAAGAGAACCCGCAAACTGCACGTCGAAGAGGCGCTGAAATTACTCACCGATGAAGAAGCCGCAAAAATGATCAACGAGGACGAGTTGAAACTCGCCGCACTGGAAAACGCCGAGCAAAACGGTATCGTGTTTATCGATGAAATTGACAAGGTGACCAAACGCCAGGAAACCAGTGGCGCCGATGTCTCGCGCGAAGGCGTACAACGCGACCTGCTGCCGCTGGTCGAAGGGTGTACAGTTTCGACCAAGGCAGGGATGATCAAGACCGATCATATTTTATTTATCGCCTCTGGCGCATTTCATCTATCCAAGCCCAGCGACTTAATACCCGAATTGCAGGGGCGGCTTCCGATTAGAGTCGAACTCTCGGCGCTCACGGTAAAGGATTTTATTCGCATACTACGCGAACCCAACGCGTCCTTAACCGAACAATATACCGCGCTGATGGAAACCGAGGGCGTCAAGCTCACTTTCAGCGACGACAGCCTTGCGCGTATCGCCGAGGTTGCCTGGCAGGTGAACGAAAAGCAGGAAAATATCGGCGCACGGCGACTGCATACGGTGATGGAACGACTGCTCGAAACCGTCAGTTTTGAGGCTTCCGATATGCCGGATCAGGAGATCAAAATAGACGCCGATTATGTGAACGAACACCTGGGTGAATTATCGCTCGAAGAAGACCTGAGTCAGTATATTCTGTAATATATAGAACCA
>JBGMRM010000358.1:0-3099 GCA_048061415.1 Gammaproteobacteria bacterium
CAGCACATTGTGCACTCCGACCGCTTCGAACACCGCGCGCATCGCGCCACCGGCGATAACCCCGGTTCCTTCGGACGCCGGCTGCATATACACTTTTGCAGCACCGTGGCGTCCCTTGAGTGGATATTGCAGGGTGCCGTTCCTGATCGATACCGTGATCAGGTTGGCTCGCGCTTTTTCCATCGCTTTTTGAATCGCGAGCGGAACTTCACGCGCCTTGCCATAACCAAAGCCAACTTTGCCGTTACCGTCGCCGACCACCGTCAGGGCGGTGAATCCAAACTGACGGCCACCCTTGACCACCTTGGCGACACGATTCACTGCTACCAGCTTTTCGGTTAGATCGTCGCCTGCTTTTGAACTTCTAGGATCTGCCATTGGATACTCCAGCTAGCCTTAAAATTTTAAACCGTTTTCACGAGCGGAGTCGGCCAGCGCCCTTATTCTGCCGTGATATTTGAAACCGGATCGATCGAAGGCGACAGATTCGATGCCTGCCTTTTTCGCTTTTTCGGCGATCAACTTGCCAACCGCTGCGGCGGCGTCGATGTTGCCCGAATACTTGATCGTCGATCTGATCTCGCTAGACAGCGTCGAGGTGGCCGCGACCACGGTACCGTTTCCCGAAAATAGCTGTGCGTAAATATGTCGTGGCGTACGGTGCACAGCCAGGCGATTAACACCCATGCTCGCAATTTTTGCGCGGGTACGGCGTGAGCGTCTTAATCGAGATGATTTCTTATCCATAATCGGCCTACTTTTTCTTCGCTTCTTTTCTAATGATTTGTTCGTCCAGGTATTTGACACCCTTACCCTTATAGGGTTCGGGTGGCCTGAAGCCGCGGATTTCTGCACATACCTGCCCCACCTGTTGCTTATCGCAACCGCGCACGGTAATTTCCGTCGCACTGGGGATTTCGACCTCGATACCCTCGGGTACTTCGTAAATCACCGGGTGCGATAATCCAAGCGATAAATTCAGTTTTTTGCCCTGCGCCTGGACACGGTATCCAACACCAACCAGCACCAGCTTCTTTTCATAGCCGGTGGATACGCCGGTGACGAGATTGCTGACCACCGAGCGCATGGTTCCGGTCAACGCCAACGAAGACTTTTGATCATCCTTAGGCGAAAACGACAATACATTCTCCTCCTGCGTGACTTTCACCTTATCGTGCAGTGTCATCGTGAGGTTTCCTTTCGGCCCCTTGACCGATAGTTCACGGCCATTGATGCTGAGCTCTACACCACTGGGTAACTCGACCGGTTGTTTCGCAATTCTTGACATCTTCGGGTACCTATACGACCGAGCAGATGACTTCGCCGCCGTGGCCGGCTGCTCTCGCCTGCCTGTCGGTCATCAAACCCCGGGAAGTCGAAATGATCGAAATCCCGAGACCGGCATTGATCGAAGGCAGTTCATCCTTCGGCCTGAAAATCCGCAGCCCGGGGCGACTGACACGCCTGATATTTTCGATTACAGGCTTACCCTGGTAGTATTTCAGCTCGATCGTCAGTTCTTTTTTGGCATCCTCAGACACCTTGAAATCGGTGATGTATCCTTCATCCTTAAGCACCGTGGCGAGATTGACTTTTTGCCTTGAAGAAGGCATTACAACGCTGACCTTGTGCGCTTTTTGCGCGTTGCGTACGCGCGTCAACATATCTGAAATTGGATCCTGTAGGCTCATCGTCTTGTCTCTTACCAGCTCGCCTTGACCAAACCGGGAATATCACCGCGCATCGCGGCTTCACGGATTTTGTTTCGGCAAAGTCCAAATTTACGGTAAACACCGTGGGGTCTTCCGGTAATACGGCATCGGTTATGCTGCCGTACCGCGGCAGAATCCCTCGGCAGCTTTTGCAGGGCTTCGACTGCAGCCATTCGCTCTTCGAAACCGGTATTGGCGCTCTTGATCGTCGCCTTCAGCGCATTTCGTTTTTCAGCGTAGCGAGCTACCATTTTGCTACGCTTTAATTCACGCTGAACCATGGAATTTTTTGCCATAATATAAACTCGGTTAATTCTGCTTGAAAGGAAAGTGAAAAGCAGACAATAACGCACGACCTTCTTCGTCGGTGCGCGCGGTGGTGGTGAAGCAGATGTTTAAACCACGCAACTTGTCGATCTTGTCGTAATCAATTTCCGGAAAAGCAATCTGCTCGTTGACACCCATATTGTAATTACCCTGCCCATCAAACGCTTTCACGCTCAGCCCGCGGAAATCGCGAATTCGTGGAATCGAAAAATTAATCAGCCGATCCATGAATTCGTACATTCTCTCCCGGCGCAGGGTCACCTTGCAGCCGATAGGCATACCCTCGCGGATCTTAAATCCCGCAATTGCTTTTTTCGCCACTGTCACTACCGGCTTCTGGCCGCTAATCAGGGTCAAATCGTTCACCGCGTGCTCGATAACTTTCTTGTCCTGAGAGGCTTCGCCTATCCCCATATTCAGGGTGATTTTTGACACGCGCGGAACTTGCATGATCGACGAATAGGAAAACTGCTTTTGCAGATCCTTCACCACCGTGTCTTTAAAAAACTGTTCTAGTCTGGTCATTATATTTTCCTGGATATCACTGACTTTAGATATCGATTACTTCGCCATTCGACTTGAAATAACGAACCTTGCGATTGTCTTCCAGGGTCTTGAAACCAACCCGATCGCCTTTTTGCGTATGCGGATTGAACATCATTACGTTTGACTGACGAATCGGCGCTTCCTGATCGATGATGCCGCCGCTTTCCCCGGAACGTGGATTGCCCTTAACATGTTTTTTCACCATGTTGACGTTTTCCACCATCAGCCGTCCGTCTTCCAGCCGCTTCAATACATTGCCACGCTGGCCCTTGCTACGGCCTGCTATGACAATGACTTCATCACCTTTTTTAATCTTGTACATAACTGATTCTCGACTGGAATTCCCGACCACTACAGCACTTCAGGCGCCAGCGAGATAATTTTCATAAATTTCTCGCCGCGTAATTCGCGCGTGACCGGGCCAAAAATACGGGTACCGATAGGTTGCAAATTGTTATTCAATATTACCGCCGCATTCCCGTCAAACCTGATCAACGAACCGTCGGGGCGGCGT
>JBGMRM010000359.1:0-516 GCA_048061415.1 Gammaproteobacteria bacterium
ACTATGCCGTGCTGCCGGCCGGCTTGCATTAGCGACTGGTAAACCGCCGCGGCAGACTCGACCGGTACATGCAGCTCCCAGCCCAGCTCGCCGACATAACTGACTCGCAGCGCTCTCAGGGTTGTTCCCGAAACAGGCAATTCCCGCATTGAGGCAAATCGAAATGCACTATGCGAAATATCATCGCTTACCAGCGCCTGCAGCAGGTCTCGTGATTTCGGTCCCATCAGTGACATCACTGCCCATGAAGAGGTCACATCATCGATTTGTACCTCGCAATCCGGAGGAAAATTACGCTCGATCCAGTTCAAATCGTGCGTCGCAAACCCGGTGCCGGTTACCAGGTAGTATTCACTGGCGCCGATGCGGGTCACGGTCAAATCGCACTCGATACCACCACGGTTATTGAGCATTTGTGTGTACACTACCGAGCCGATCGCCGCATCGATATCGTTGGCGCAGTTCCAGCACAGGGCCCGAGTCGCGTCCGCCCCCTAGACCCGGTATTTTGCAAAT
>JBGMRM010000359.1:526-3086 GCA_048061415.1 Gammaproteobacteria bacterium
TTCGCAAATGAGCTTTGATCCAACAGGCCAACGCTTTCCCGTACCGCTCGATGTTCCTCACCCACCGTATCGAACCAGTTTTGTCGGCCAAAGCTATACTCATCGATCGCCGCCTGGCCTTCATTAGCGAACCAGTTGGGGCGCTCCCACCCCAGCTTTTCACCGAAGCAGGCACCCTGCGATTTCAGCAGATCGTAGAGCGGGGAGCGGCGACAGGGTCGACTGCTTTTGTTTTCCTCATACGGCCATGCCATCGTGTAGTGTTTCGAATAGGCCTCCAGCGTGCGTTCGCGCACCCATTCGACATCGGCATGGGGATAACCAAAACGACGGATATCGAGCGGCCACAAATCGAAAGGTGGTTCGCCCTTCAGTACCCATTCGGCTAAAGCCATTCCAGCGCCACCACCCGCAGCAATGCCAAAAGCGTTAAATCCGGCGCCGACGAATAGATTCTTTCGCTCCGGCGCCTCGCAGAATAAAGTTTCCATCAGGCGTAAAACTCTCCGGCCCGTTGATCATTTGCCTGATACCCGCATCGGCGAGTGAGGGTACTCGCGCGATGGCCTGTTTCATTAACGGTTCGAAATGATCCCAGTCGTTGTCCAGCAGGGTGAAATTAAATCCATCGGGAATACCGCCCTGCGCCCAGGGGATCGGGTTTGGCTCGTAGCCGCCCATCACTAGCCCGCCCACGTCTTCCTTGAAGTAGGTGAGTCGGTCTGGATCTCGCAAGGTAGGCAAATCAGCCTCTACCGAGGGCATCCTGTCGGTGATCAGGTACTGGTGCTGCACCGATACCAGCGGTATATTGACCCCGGCTAGCAGGCCAAGCTGGCGCGACCATTGACCAGCGCAAATAACGACACGTTCACAGCCGATCATTCCGCCCGAGGTTTGTACGCCGCAAATCGTATCGCCTTTAAATTCGAAGCCGGTGATTTCGGTATCTTCACGGATTTGTACGCCGGCACTACGCGCGCCGCTGGCCAGCGACTGGGTGATATCGGAAGGGTTTGCCTGCCCATCGGTGGGCAAAAACGCAGCCCCGACCAGATCGGAAATATCCATTATCGGCCATAGATCCTGAGCTTCTTTGGGGGTCAATAAATGCATATCCAGGCCAAAAGAATGCGCCGTGGTGGCCTGGCGTTTTACCTCAATCCAGCGGTGCTCGTTGCATGCGAGCCGCAATCCACCATTCATTTTCCAGCCGGTGGCGAGCCCTGTTTCCTGCTCCAGGGATTTATACAACTCGACCGAATAGCCGAGTAACTGGGTGATATTGGCGTTGGTGCGTAACTGCCCTACCAGCCCCGCAGCGTGAAATGTGGAACCAGATGTGAGCTTTCCCTTCTCAACCAGGATAACGTCATTGCAGCCCATTTTAGCGAGGTGGTAAGCAGTCGAGCAGCCAATAATTCCGCCGCCGATGATGACCACTTTTGCCTGCGCTGCTACCTGTGCTTCCTCAGTCATTGCCTGATAACCTGTTGATTATTCGAGCCCATATTCACGTTTACGGCGCGACGCCCAGGTTCCAATCATGCGATCGGCAATTATTGCGATAAAGGCGATAGACACCCCGGCGATAATTCCTCTGCCGGTATCGGCCTTGGTGAGCGCGATGTATACCTCCTGACCCAGGTCACGCGTACCTACCAACGCGGTGATAACCAGCATCGATAAGGCCATCATGATGGTCTGGTTAATACCCAGCATGATGTGGGGCAGGGCCAGTGGTATCTGCACATATTTCAGGAGCTGCCTGCGGGTACAGCCGAACTGTAATGAGGCTTCTATCAGGTCGGGGGAAATTTGACGAATACCATGATCGGTATAGCGGATAACAGGCGTCACCGCGTAGACGATTACTGCCAGCATCGCGGCAAAATCGCCCACCCTGAAGAGCATCACCACGGGCATCAGGTAGACAAAACTCGGCAAGGTCTGCAAGGTATCGATTACCACGCTGACTACGCGGTGCAGGCGATCGTTGCGAGCGGCCATAATTCCAATGGGAATGCCAATAAGGCAGGCGATCAGAACCGACAGACCCATGAGGTAGAGCGTCACCATTGCCTTCGCCCAGAGACCTACCATGGCAATAAAAAGAGCCAGTGAAGCGGTGAGCAAACCGAGGCGACGGCCTCCCAGTTGCCAGCCTCCGAGCCCGACTGCAGCGACCACGGCAACCCAGGGCAGGGCTAATAAGAATCGCTTGAACGGCACCATGATATTCAGCAATAGAAAATTCTTAAAACTTTCCAGTGCGTCGAAATAATTGATATTAATGTAGCGCACCAGGTCGCCCCAGAACGACCCTGTGGATATCTGCCAATTTTGGGGATAAATGTCGAATGCCGGATAATAAATACCCAGCCACCAGGTCAGCCCCACGATAGCAGCAAAAAGGATCGCGTGGGGATGCCTGGCCCACAGGCTTTTTTGCGTTTTGGTATAGAGCGGGAGAGGGCGATTGGCATAGGCCTGGCTGATTCGATCCAGTGCTATCGCCAACAGGGTAATAGCCAGACCTGCCTCAACACCCTCACCGATT